>NZ_JBNXUM010000032.1:0-78316 GCF_050563545.1 Falsiroseomonas sp. HW251 | reverse complement strand
AACGATGGACGTCGAGCTGATCGCGCCGATCGCCATGGACGAGGGCCTGCGCTTCGCCATCCGCGAGGGCGGCCGCACCGTCGGCGCCGGCGTCGTCGCGAAGATCGTGAAGTAGGGCACGGGCAAGGGACACGGGCCTTACGGTCATGGACAGCCAGAACATCCGCATCCGCCTCAAGGCGTTCGATCACCGCGTGCTGGACGGCAGCACGCGGGAGATCGTCAACACGGCCAAGCGGACGGGCGCGCGGGTGCGCGGCCCGATCCCCCTGCCGACGCAGATCGAGCGTTTCACCGTCAACCGCTCGCCGCACGTCGACAAGAAGTCGCGCGAGCAGTTTGAGATCCGCACGCATCGGCGTCTTCTCGACATCGTCGACCCCACCCCGCAGACCGTGGACGCGCTGATGAAGCTCGACCTGGCCGCCGGCGTGGACGTCGAGATCAAGATCTGACGCGCGCGAAGGGACCAGGACCATGGCCACTCAAGGCCGTACCGGGCTGATCGCCCGCAAGCTGGGGATGACCCGGCTGTTCAACGACGACGGCTCCACCGTGCCGGTAACCGTGCTGCATCTGGACGATGTGCGCGTGGTGGCGAACCGCACGGCGGAGAAGGACGGCTACGACGCCGTCCAGCTCGGCATCGGCAATGCCAAGCCGAAGAACGTCTCGAAGCCCCAGAAGGGCCATTTCGCGAAGGCCGGCGTCGAGGCGCCGCGCAAGGTCGTCGAGTTCCGCGTGCCGGCCGAAGGGCTGGTGGCGCCGGGCACGAAGCTCGCGGCCGAGCATTTCGTGAAGGGCCAGAAGGTGGACGTCACGGGCGTGACGGTCGGCAAGGGCTTTGCGGGCGGCATGAAGCGCTGGAACTTCGCTGGCCTCGAGGCCTCGCACGGCGTGTCCATCAGCCACCGCTCGCTGGGCTCGACGGGCAACCGGCAGGATCCCGGCAAGACCTTCAAGAACAAGAAGATGGCCGGCCATCTCGGCGTCGAGCGCGTGACCACCCAGAACCTGGTGGTCGCCGGTCACGACGCGGAGCGCGGCCTGCTGCTGATCAAGGGCGCCATCCCGGGCCCGAAGGGCGGCTATGTGCTGGTCCGCGACGCCGTGAAGCGCGCGCGCCCGGCCGATGCGCCCTTCCCGGCCGCCGTCATGGCGCAGGGGTAACGGATCATGCCGAAGCTTCCCGTCATCACGCTGGACAACGCGCCCGCGGGTGAGATCGAGCTGCCGGAGGCGCTGTTCGGCGTCGCCCCGCGCGCCGACATCCTCTCCCGCGTCGTGCATTGGCAGCTCGCCAAGCGCCGTGCCGGCACGCACAAGGCCAAGGGCATGGGCGAGGTCTCCGGGACGACCAAGAAGCCCTATCGCCAGAAGGGCACCGGCAACGCTCGCCAGGGCTCACTGCGCGCGCCGCAGTTCCGCACCGGCGGCGTCGTGCACGGCCCGGTCGTGCGCAGCCATGAGTACAGCCTGAACAAGAAGGTCCGTCGCCTGGGCCTGATCCACGCGCTGTCGGCCAAGGCGGCCGAGGGCAAGCTGGTGGTGCTCGACGCGGCCGCGGCCGGCGCCGATGCGAAGACCGCTGCGGTCGCCAGGCAGCTGAAGGCGCTGGGCTGGACGAGCGCACTGGTGGTGGACGCGACGGTGGACGAGGGCTTCGCCCGCGTCACGCGCAACCTGCCGCGCGTGGACGTGCTGCCCTGCGTCGGCGCGAACGTCTACGACATCCTCCAGCACGACGTGCTGGCGGTGACGCGCGCGGGCGTCGAGGCGCTCGCGAAGCGCCTGAACGGGGAGACCGCGGCATGAGCGACGCGGCGGAGAAGAAGGGCGTGCAGCTCAATGCCGAGCGCATGTACCAGGTGATCGTCGCCCCGGTGGTGACGGAGAAGGCGACCCGGCTGAACGAGTTCAGCCAGGTGACCTTCCGCGTCGCCCTCGATGCGACGAAGCCGGAGATCAAGGCGGCGGTGGAGCAGCTGTTCTCGGTGAAGGTCGAGGCGGTGAACACGGTCGTGATGAAGGGCAAGACCAAGCGGTTCCGCGGCCGTGAAGGCAAGCGGTCCGATTGGAAGAAGGCGGTGGTGCGGCTGCAGGCAGGCCAGACCATCGACCTGACCACGGGGCTCGCGTGACGCCATGGCACTGAAGAACTTCAACCCGATCACGCCGTCGCTCCGCGGGACGGTCCTGATCGACCGATCCGAGCTGTGGAAGGGCAAGCCGGTCAAGGCATTGACCGTCGGCAAGTCGCACAGCGGCGGGCGCAACAACCACGGCCGCATCACCAGCCGCTTCCGCGGCGGCGGGCACAAGCAGTCCTATCGCCTGGTGGACTTCAAGCGCCGCAAGTTCGACGTGCCGGCGACGGTCGAGCGTCTGGAATACGACCCGAACCGCACGGCCTTCATCGCCCTGATCAAGTATCAGGACGGCGAGCTCGCCTACATCATCGCGCCGCAGCGACTGAAGGCGGGCGACACGGTGGTGAACGGCTCGAAGGGCGCGGACATCAAGCCGGGCAACGCGATGCCGCTCGCCAACATCCCCGTCGGCACGATCATCCATGCGATCGAGCTGAAGCCGGGCGCGGGTGCGAAGGTCGCGCGCTCCGCCGGTACCTTTGCGCAGCTCGTCGGCAAGGACAGCGGCTACGCGCAGATCAAGCTGATGTCCGGCGAGCTCCGCGTCGTGCGCGCGGAGTGCATGGCGGCGATCGGCGCGGTGTCGAACGCCGACAACATGAACCAGCAGATCGGCAAGGCGGGCCGCGTGCGGTGGATGGGCTTCCGTCCGCACAACCGCGGCGTCGTGATGAACCCGGTCGACCACCCGCATGGTGGTGGCGAGGGCCGGACTTCGGGCGGCCGTCATCCGGTGACGCCCTGGGGCAAGCCGACCAAGGGTGCCAAGACCCGCAGCAACAAGCGGACGGACAAGCTCATTGTCCGTCGGCGTAACGCGACGAAGGGCTGAACGGGATGCCGCGCAGCGTCTGGAAGGGGCCGTTCGTGGACGGCTACCTGCTCAACAAGGCGGAAGTGTCGCGCGCTTCGGGCCGCAGCGAGATCATCAAGATCTGGTCGCGCCGGAGCACGATCCTGCCGCAGTTCGTCGGCCTGACCTTCGGCGTCTACAACGGGAAGAAGTTCATCCCGGTACAGGTGACGGAGAACATGGTCGGCCACAAGTTCGGCGAGTTCTCGCCGACGCGCACCTTCAACGGCCACTCCGCCGACAAGAAGGCGAAGCGGGGCTGACATGAGCAAGCCGAAGTATCCGCGCAACCTTGCTGAGACCGAGGCCCAGGCCATCCTCAGCAACATCCGCGTCTCGCCGCGCAAGCTGAACCTGGTGGCCGCGCTGATCCGCGGCCGCACGGCGCAGGACGCGGTGGCCACGCTGACCTTCTCCAAGCGGCGCATCGCGCAGACCGTGAAGAAGACGCTGGAGAGCGCCATCGCCAACGCCGAGAACAACCATCAGCTCGACGTGGACCGCCTGGTCGTTTCACGCGCCGAGGTTGGCCGGTCGATCGTGATGAAGCGCTTCCACGCCCGCGGCCGCGGCCGCGCGTCGCGTGTCGAGAAGTGGTTCAGCCACCTGAAGATCGTGGTCGCCGAGAAGTCGCCCGAGGCGCCGGCGCAGAAGGAAGCCGCGTAACATGGGGCACAAAGTCAATCCGATCGGGCTCCGGCTCGGCATCAACCGCACCTGGGACAGCCGTTGGTTCGCCGACGGCGACTATTCCAAGATGCTGCACGAGGACCTGAAGCTGCGGCGCACGCTGCGCGAGCGGCTGAAGGGCGCGGGCGTGTCCCGGGTGGTGATCGAGCGCCCGGCGAAGAAGCCGCGCGTCACGATCCACGCGGCGCGGCCTGGCGTCGTGATCGGCAAGAAGGGCGCCGACATCGAGGTGCTGCGCAAGGACCTCGCGAAGATGGCCGGCGCGGAGGTCTCGCTGAACATCGTCGAGATCCGCAAGCCCGAGATCGACGCGACGCTGGTGGCCGAGAGCATTGCCCAGCAGCTGGAGCGCCGGGTCGCCTTCCGCCGCGCGATGAAGCGCGCGGTGCAGTCGGCCATGCGCCTCGGCGCAGGCGGTATCCGGATCAACTGCTCCGGCCGTCTCGGCGGCGCCGAGATCGCGCGCATGGAGTGGTACCGCGAGGGGCGCGTACCGCTGCACACGCTGCGCGCGGACATCGATTTCGGGACCGCGACCGCGAAGACGACCTATGGCACCTGCGGTGTGAAGGTCTGGATCTTCAAGGGCGAGGTAATGGCCCATGATCCGATGGCGCAGGACAAGCGCGCCGCGGAACAGGCCCCGCAGCGCTGAAGTGGTGAATTGAGATGCTGCAACCGAAGCGCACCAAGTTCCGCAAGGCCCACAAGGGCCGCATCAAGGGCGTCGCGAAGGGCGGGTTCAGCCTGACCTTCGGCGGATTCGGCCTGAAGGCCCTCGAGCCGGAGCGCGTGACCGCGCGCCAGATCGAGGCCGCCCGTCGCGCGATCACCCGCGCGATGAAGCGGCAGGGCCGTGTCTGGATCCGGATCTTCCCGGACGTCCCGGTCTCCACGAAGCCGGCCGAGGTCCGCATGGGCTCGGGCAAGGGCGCGCCGGAATACTGGGTCTGTCGCGTGAAGCCTGGCCGCATCATGTTCGAGCTCGACGGCGTGTCCAACGACATCGCGCGCGAGGCGCTTGCCCTCGGTGCGGCGAAGCTGCCGATCAAGACGAAGATCGTCACGCGCCTCGGCGCGTCGCCGGCGGAGGCCTGATCATGGCGATGACGAAGATCGCGGACGTGCGCGGCAAGTCCGCGGATGAGCTGCAGGAAATGCTGGTCGGTCTTCGGAAGGAGCAGTTCAACCTGCGCTTCCAGCGGGCGACCGGGCAGCTCGAGGCGGTGGGGCGCATCAAGGAAGTGCGCCGGACGATCGCCCGGGTGAAGACCATCATGGCGGAGCGCTCGCGCCCCGCCGCTGCGAAGTAAGGGGTTCCGGGCGATGCCGAGGCGCGTCCTCACGGGCCGGGTGGTCAGCGACAAGACCGACAAGACGGTGACCGTCCTTGTCGAGCGTCGCGTGATGCACCCGCTCTACAAGAAGTTCATCCGCCGATCGAAGAAGTACGCGGCGCACGACGAGGCGAACCTCTGCAAGGAGGGCGACACCGTCTCAATCGAGGAGTGCCGCCCGATCAGCAAGAGCAAGTCCTGGCTGGTCGTGACGCGCAACGGCGAGACCGTGGCGCGCCCGGCGGGCTTCGATGCGCCGGCTGAAGCGGCGCCTGCCGCTGCGGGGGCCTGATCCATGATCCAGGTCGAATCCAACCTCGAGGTCGCCGACAATTCCGGCGCGCGCCGCGTCCAGTGCATCAAGGTGCTCGGCGGCTCGAAGCGGAAGGTCGCGTCGGTCGGCGACGTCATCGTCGTCTCCGTGAAGGAGGCGATCCCCCGCGCCAAGGTGAAGAAGGGCGAGGTGCATCGCGCCGTGATCGTGCGGACGGCCTATCCGGTCCGCCGCATCGACGGCACCGCGATCCGCTTCGACGGCAACGCCGCGGTGCTGATCAACAAGCAGGGCGAACCCATCGGGACGCGCATCTTCGGACCGGTCGTGCGCGAGCTGCGCGCGAAGAAGTTCATGAAGATCATCTCGCTGGCGCCGGAGGTCCTGTAAGGCCATGGCGGCGAAGATCAGGAAGGGCGACAAGGTCCAGGTTCTGGCCGGTCGCGACAAGGGCAAGCGCGGGGAAGTCATCCGCGTGGTGCCGAAGGACAACCGCGCCTTCGTGCAGGGCGTGAACATGGTGAAGCGGCACGAGAAGCCGCAGGGCCTCAACCGCCCAGGCGGCATCACGGAGAAGGAGGGTCCGATCGACCTCTCCAACCTCGCGCTGCTCGACCCCAAGACCGACAAGCCGACCCGCGTGGGTTTCAAGACCCTCGAGGACGGCAAGAAGGTCCGCGTGGCGAAGGCCTCTGGTGAGGTGATCGACCGATGAGCGGGACGAAGAAGGGCGGCGCGCCGGCCAAGGGCGGCGCAAAGAAGCCGAGCGACAACAAGAAGGCCGCGGCCGCGAAGCCCGCGCGCGAGGGTGGCGGCCAGGCCGCGACCTCCGTCGCCGCGAAGGCGGGTCCGGCTGCCGCGGCGCCGGCCGAGCAGCCGCGCCTGCGCAAGCTCTACGACGAGGTCGTGCGCAAGAAGCTGGCCGAGGAGTTCGGGTACAAGAACCCGATGGAAGTGCCGAAGCTCGACAAGATCGTCATCAACATGGGCGTGGGCGAAGCCGCCGGCGACCAGAAGAAGCTCGACGCAGCGGTGGCCGAGCTGATGGCGATCGCGGGCCAGAAGCCGGTGAAGACGATCGCGAAGAAGGCGATCGCCGGCTTCAAGATCCGCGAGGGCCAGGCGATCGGCTGCAAGGTCACGCTGCGCAAGGCGCGGATGTACGAGTTCCTGGACCGCCTGGTCACCATCGCGCTGCCGCGCGTGCGTGACTTCCGCGGCATCCCCGGCAATCGCGGCTTCGACGGCCGTGGCAACTACGCCATGGGCCTGAAGGAGCAGATCGTGTTCCCCGAGATCAACTACGATCGCGTGGACACGGTGCGCGGGATGGACATCCAGTTCGTCACCACGGCGAAGACGGACAAGGAAGCCAAGGCCCTTCTGAAGGCCTTCGACCTCCCCTTCGCCAACTGAACCCGTTTGGAAAACCGCCGCGGTGCACCCGCGGCAGGTTCCGGAGGAACTGAAACGACATGGCCAAGACCTCGTCAGTCGAGAAGAACAACCGCCGCGCGCGGCTGTCCAAGCTGCATGCCCCGAAGCGCGCCGCGCTGAAGGCTGTCGTCATGGACCGCGACCGGCCGGTGGAAGAGCGCTTCGAGGCGACGCTGAAGCTCGCCCAGCTGCCCCGCAACGGCGCGAAGAACCGCGTCCGTCTGCGCTGCGAGCTGACGGGGCGTCCGCGCGGCAACTACCGCAAGTTCAAGCTGAGCCGTAACCAGCTCCGCGAACTGGCCAGCACCGGCCAGATTCCGGGGATGGTGAAGGCAAGCTGGTAAGGAAGGCCGCGCCATGTCGCTGTCAGATCCGCTGGGTGACCTGCTCACCCGCATCCGCAACGCCCAGTCCGCTCGCCAGAGCCGCTGCATCGCGCCGGCCTCCAAGCTGCGCGAGAACGTGCTCGATGTGCTGAAGCGCGAGGGCTACATCCGGGCCTGGTCGACCGAGGACGTCCGTCCCGGCGTGAAGGTCATCGCGATCGAGCTGAAGTATTCGGAGGGCGAGCCCGCCATCAAGGAGATCCACCGGGTCTCCAAGCCCGGCCGGCGCGTCTATTCGAAGATTGCGGAGCTGCCGAAGTTCTACAACGGGCTCGGCATCTCCATCCTGTCCACGCCGAAGGGCGTGATGAGCGACCATGAGGCCCGCACCGCCAATGTCGGCGGCGAGGTCCTCTGCCGCGTGTTCTGACCGGGAGGGCAGGGGACATGTCTCGCGTAGGCAAGTATCCGGTGCCGGTCCCGGCGGGCGTCCAGGTGGCGCTGCAGGGCCGCACCGTCGTCGCCAAGGGCAAGCTCGGCGAGCTGAAGCTCGATCTGACGGACGAGGTGGACGTCGAGGTCGAGAGCAACCACGTCGCGGTGAAGCCGCGCGGGTCCGACCGTCGTGCGCGCACAATGTGGGGGACCACGCGCAGCCTGATCCAGGGCATGGTGACCGGCGTGTCCACGGGCTTCACCAAGTCCATGGAGATCACCGGCACCGGCTACAAGGCCGCGGTGCAGGGCAAGGACCTGGTGCTGAACCTCGGCTACAGCCATGAGATCCGCTACCCGATCCCGGAAGGGATCAAGATCACCTGCGAGCGTCCGACGGCCGTGAAGGTCGAAGGGTCCGACAAGCGCAAGGTGGGCCAGGTGGCGGCCGAGATCCGCGCCTATCGCGGCCCCGAGCCCTACAAGGGCAAGGGCGTCCGGTACGACAACGAGGTGATCCTCCGGAAGGAGGGTAAGAAGAAGTAATGGCTGACAAGCTCGCATTGCAGGCGCGCCGCCGCGCGCGGTTGCGCTACCAGCTCAAGGTGAAGTCGGGCGGGCGTCCGCGCCTTTCCGTCTTCCGCTCGGGCAAGCACATCTATGCGCAGGTCATCGACGACGGGCAGGGCCGCACCGTGGCCGCCGCCTCCTCGCTCGAGAAGACCATGCGCGAGGGGCTGAAGACCGGCGCCGACAAGGACGCCGCGACCGCGGTCGGCAAGCTGGTCGCCGAGCGTGCGCTCGCCGCCGGCGTGACCGCGGTGGTCTTCGACCGCGGGCCCTACCTGTACCACGGCCGCGTCAAGGCGCTGGCGGAGGCTGCCCGCGAGGGCGGCCTCTCGTTCTGAGGAGTTCGGCTATGGCAAGGGGACCGATGGGCGGCGGCGAGGGCGGCGGTGGCGAGGGCGGTGACCGCCGTCGTGGCCGCGGCCGTGACCGCGACCGGGAGAACCGGCCCGAGCGGACGGAGGGCGACGAGCTCAAGGACAAGCTCGTCACCATCAACCGCGTCGCCAAGGTGGTGAAGGGCGGCCGGCGCTTCAGCTTCGCGGCGCTCGTCGTCGTGGGCGACCAGAAGGGCCGCGTCGGCTGGGGCGCGGGCAAGGCGCGCGAGGTGCCGGAGGCTATCCGCAAGGCGACGGAGCGTGCCAAGCGCACGATGATCCGCGTGCCGATGAAGGAAGGCCGCACGCTGCACCACGACATCATCGGCGAGTTCGGTGCGGGCCGCGTCATCCTGCGCGCGGCGCCTGCCGGCACCGGGATCATCGCGGGCGGCCCGATGCGCGCGGTGTTCGAGACACTGGGCATGGGCGACGTCGTCGCGAAGTGCACCGGCACCACGAACCCGCACAACATGGTCAAGGCGACCTTCGCGGCGCTGTCGAACTGCACCAGCCCCAGGGCGGTGGCGGCACGGCGCGGCAAGAAGGTCTCGGACCTGCTCGGCGCCCGCAAGGACGGCGCCGAGGCGGCGGAGGCTGCTTGAGATGTCTGACAGGAAGACCGTGAAGGTGACCCAGACCGGGTCGCCGATCGGCCGCAAGCCCGGCCAGCGCGAGACGCTGATCGGCCTCGGCCTCAACAAGATGCACCGGTCGCGCGAGCTGGAGGACACCCCGGCCGTGCGGGGGATGATCCGCAAGGTCGCCCACCTGGTGAAGGTGGAGGGCTGATCCGTGCCCAAGCTCAATGAGATCCGCGACAACGACGGCGCGCGCGACCGGTTCAAGCGCATCGGCCGCGGCATCGGCTCCGGCAAGGGCAAGACCGGCGGCCGCGGCGTGAAGGGCCAGAAGGCGCGCACCGGCGTCAGGCTGAACGGGTTCGAGGGCGGCCAGCTCCCGATCTACCGCCGCCTGCCGAAGCGCGGCTTCGTCAACCCGTTCCGCAAGGAATACGCGGTGCTGAACCTCGGCACGCTGGACAAGGCGGTCGAGGAAGGCCGGCTGCCCGCCGGCGCCCCGATCGACGAGGCAGCGCTGAAGGCGGCGGGCGTGGTGAAGACCTCCTCCAAGCTCGCGGGCGTGCGCCTGCTGGCGAAGGGCGAGATCAAGCGCGCCGTGTCGCTGACGGTGACGGGCGCCAGCCAGGCCGCCATCGCAGCGGTGCAGGCCGCCGGCGGGACCGTCACCACGACCGCTCCGGCGGCCGAGGCCGAGGGCTGAGCCTGACCATGGCTGCCCCTTGCACCGGACCGGTGCGGGCAGCAATTTAGAAGTGTCTGCGGTGCGGCGTCCCAGGCCAATCACATGGCCCTTGGGGCGCCGTTCCCGTGAGGAGGGACACGCATGGCGTCCGCCGCCGAACAACTCGCGGCCAATCTCAACCTCGGTGTCCTGTCGAAGGCGACCGAGCTCAAGAAGCGCATCTGGTTCACGCTGGGGGCGCTGCTGGTGTACCGCATCGGCTCCTATGTGCCGGTGCCGGGCGTGGACGCCGCTGTGATGGCCGAGATCCTGCAGCAGATGGGCGGCGGGATCCTCGGCATGTTCGACATGTTCACGGGCGGGTCGCTCGGGCGCATGACGGTCTTCGCGCTCAACATCATGCCCTATATCTCGGCCTCCATCATCGTGCAGCTGATGACGGCGGCCATCCCGCAATGGGAAGCGCTGAAGAAGGAAGGCGAGACGGGGCGGAAGAAGCTCAACCAGTACACGCGCTACCTCACGCTCTTCATCGCGATCTTCCAGGCCTATGGCATCGCGATCGGGCTGGAGTCGCTGCGCGGGAGCTTCGGCCCAGCGGTGCATGACGGTGGCTGGTTCTTCCGCATCTCGACCGTGATCACGCTGACCGGCGGCACGATGTTCCTGATGTGGCTCGGCGAGCAGATCACCGCGCGCGGTGTCGGCAACGGCATCAGCCTGATCATCTTCGCGGGCATCGTGGCGAACCTGCCGCATGCGCTGGCCGCCACGCTCGAGCTCGGCCGCACCGGCGCGCTGTCCACCTTCTTCATCATCTTCTTCCTCGTCGCCGCGCTCGCCATCATCGCCGCCGTTGTCTTCATGGAGCGGGCGCAGCGCCGCATCCCGGTGCAATACCCCAAGCGCCAGGTCGGCAACCGCATGTTCGGCGGCGAGAACACGCATCTGCCGCTGAAGCTGAACACCGCCGGCGTCATGCCGCCGATCTTCGCGTCCTCATTGCTGCTGCTGCCCGCGACCTTCGCGGCCTTCCAGACCGACCGGGCCGAGCCGTCGATCCTGACCGACATCGCGAACCTGCTGGCGCATGGGCAGCCGCTTTACATGGCGCTCTACCTCGCGGGGATCGTGTTCTTCGCCTTCTTCTACACCGCCGTCGTGTTCAACCCGCAGGAGACGGCGGACAACCTCCGCAAGTATGGCGGCTTCGTGCCGGGCATCCGTCCGGGCCAGCCGACGGCCGACTATTTCGACCGGGTGCTGACCAGGCTGACGGCGGTCGGCGCGCTCTATCTCGCCGCCATCTGCATCCTGCCGGAGATCCTGATCGCGCATTACGGCGTGCCCTTCTACTTCGGCGGCACGTCGCTGCTGATCATCGTCTCCGTGACGATGGACACGGTGGCGCAGGTCCAGTCGCACCTCTTCGCGCACCAGTACGAGGGGCTGATCAAGAAGGCCCGGCTCGGCGGCCGCGGCACGCAACCGGGGGGACGCGGACGATGAGGCTGATCCTGCTGGGCCCGCCCGGCGCGGGGAAGGGCACCCAGGCCAAGCGGCTGGAGGAGCGCTACCGCATCGCCCAGATCTCGACGGGCGACATGCTGCGCGCCGAGGTGAAGTCGGGCTCCGAACTCGGCGCCAAGGCGAAGGCGATCATGGAATCGGGCGCGCTGGTGCCGGACGGGATCGTCACCGCCATGCTGGCCAAGCGTGTCCAGCAGCCCGATTGCGAACGGGGCTTCATCCTGGACGGCTTCCCCCGCACGGTGCCCCAGGCCGAGGCGCTGGACGTCATGCTGCGCGAGCAGAAGATGGACCTCGACCACGTCGTCGAGCTTGCCGTGGACGACGGCGCGCTGGTCGAGCGGATCGCCGGGCGCTTCACCTGCGCCAAGTGCGGCGAGGGCTACCACGACAGCTTCAAGAAGCCGGCCAGGGCCGGGGTCTGCGACGTCTGCGGCAGCACGGAATTCACCCGCCGCGCCGACGACAAGGCGGAGACGGTGGCCGCCAGGCTCGATGCCTACCACCGCCAGACCGCGCCGCTCCTGCCCTTCTACAAGGCTCAGGGGAAGCTCAAGCAGGTGGACGGCATGGCCGAGATGGACGAGGTGACCCGCCAGCTCGCGGCGATCCTCGGCACACCCGGGGGTTCCTGACCCACGGGAGCTTGACGAACCCGGCCGGGGCGGTGTAGTCCGCCGCCTCCGCGGTTCGGGGGTATCCCCCGGCCGCCCTTCGCCGTTGTCTTACTGGACTGTGACCTGAACGCCGGCTTTGGCCGGCGGCTAGAGGGGCCTGATCCGCCCCGTGAGGAGAGACGCATCGTGGCGCGCATCGCCGGCGTGAACATCCCGACCAACAAGCGGGTGGCCATTTCGCTCCGCTACATCTACGGAATCGGGCCGAAGAACGCGAAGGACATCGTCGACCAGCTCGGCATCCCCGAGGAGCGTCGGGTGAACCAGCTGACGGATGACGAGGTGCTGCGCATCCGCGAGCTGATCGACCGGGAATACCGCGTGGAGGGCGACCTCCGCCGCGAAGAGGCGATGAACAAGAAGCGCCTCATGGACATGGCCTGCTACCGCGGCCTGCGCCACCGCAAGGGCCTGCCGGTCCGCGGCCAGCGCACGCACACGAATGCGCGCACGCGCAAGGGCAAGGCGGTGGCGATCGCCGGCAAGAAGAAGGTGACGAAGTAGGATGGCTCGCGAACCCCGCGCCGGCGCCGGCAATCGCCCGCGCAAGAAGGAACGGAAGAACATCTCGTCGGGCGTCGCGCACGTCCTGGCGAGCTTCAACAACACCGTCGTCACCATCACCGACGCGCAGGGCAACGCCATCGCCTGGTCGTCTGCCGGCAGCCAGGGCTTCAAGGGCAGCCGCAAGTCCACCCCCTACGCCGCGCAGGTCGCCGCTGAGGATGCCGGCCGCAAGGCGCGCGAGCACGGGATGGAGACGCTGGAGATCCAGGTGTCCGGTCCCGGCTCGGGCCGTGAATCCGCGCTCCGCGCCCTGCAGGCCGTGGGCTTCTACGTCACCGCGATCCGCGACGTGACGCCCATCCCGCACAACGGTTGCCGCCCGCGCAAGCGCCGTCGCGTCTGACATTGGGGCGGGGCGTCGCCCCGCCTTCGACGCGCTGCCTGGCCGGGACGAGGGAAGACATGATCGAGAAGAACTGGCGTTCGCTGATCGAGACCAAGAAGGACGTCGAGCTCGGCGCCGACGCCACGCGCGTCGCGACGATCGTCGCGGAGCCGCTGGAGCGCGGCTTTGGCATGACGCTCGGCAACGCGCTGCGCCGCATCCTGCTGTCGTCCCTCCAGGGCGCGGCGGTGACGGGCATCCGCATCGACGGCGTGCTGCACGAATTCAGCTCGGTCGCCGGCGTGCGCGAGGACGTCACGGACATCGTCCTCAACGTCAAGCAGCTCGCCATCCGCTACCAGGGCGAGGGCGCGAAGCGCCTGCAGCTGACCGCGACCGGCCCCGGCGAGGTGACCGCTGGCCAGATCCAGACCACCGGCGACATCGAGATCGCCAACCCGGACCTGGTGATCTGCACCCTCGACGACGGCGCGCGGATCTCGATGGAGCTGACGGTCGACACCGGCAAGGGCTACGTCCCGGCCGCGGAGAACCGCCCCGAGGACGCCCCGATCGGCCTGATCCCGGTGGACGCGATCTACTCGCCGGTCCGCCGTGTGGCCTACCAGGTGCAGCCGACCCGCGTCGGCCAGAAGACCGACTACGACAAGCTGGTGCTGACGGTCGAGACCGACGGCACGGTGACGCCCGAGGACGCCGTCGGCATCGCCGCTCGCATCCTGCAGGAGCAGCTGCAGCTCTTCATCAACTTCGAGGAGCCGCGCGCGCGGGTGGTGGAGGAGGTCCGCGACGACCTGCCCTTCAACCGCAACCTGCTCCGCAAGGTGGACGAGCTCGAGCTGTCGGTCCGCAGCGCGAACTGCCTGAAGAACGACAACATCGTCTACATCGGCGACCTCGTGCAGAAGACCGAGCAGGAGATGCTCCGCACGCCGAACTTCGGCCGCAAGTCGCTGAACGAGATCAAGGAAGTCCTCGCCTCCATGGGCCTCGGCCTCGGCATGACCGTGCCGGGCTGGCCGCCGGAGAACATTGAGGACCTCGCGAAGAAGCTGGAGGAGCCCTTCTGAGGGCCCCGAGATAGTCAGGAAGCAAGACCATGCGTCACGGGTTTGCCGGCCGTAAGCTCGGCGTCACCTCCAGCCACCGTATCGCCATGCTGCGCAGCATGGCGACGAGCCTGATCAAGCATGAGCAGATCACCACGACGCTGCCGAAGGCGAAGGAGCTGCGCCCCTATGTCGAGCGCATCATCACGCTCGGCAAGCGCGGCGACCTGCATGCGCGCCGCCAGGCCCATGCGCAGATCCGCGACGAGAAGGTGGTGGACAAGCTCTTCACCACGATCGCGGAGCGCTACAAGGCGCGCCAGGGCGGCTACACCCGCGTGCTGAAGGCGGGCGTGCGCTACGGCGACGCGGCGTCCATGGCCGTGATCGAGCTGGTCGAGCGCGACGTCGCCGCCAAGGGCCTCGACAGCGGACCGAAGCCGGAGGCCGTCGAGGAAGAGGCCGAGGCGTAAGTCACGGCTCTCCCCCCGTTCGCGGGGGAGGGTCGGGGTAGGCGGACCCACCCCGCGATACTGGGCGCCGCAAGGCGCCCTTTTTCGTGCCCGCGCCGTTCAGCCCCCGCCGGCCTTGCGCTGGCTGTCGGCCAGGCCCTTGCCCATCAGCAGGCCCATCTCGCCGGGGCGGTCGCTGTACTCGCGCATCGTGCGATAGGGCACCGCGGTGATCTCCGCGATGACGTTCAGCTTCCCCGCGACGTCGAGAGCGCTGAAGCGGCCGGCGCCAGGCCGGCGCTCGAACAGCAGCGCCACCGCCTGGACGGTCCGCGGGGGGACCAGGCCGAGGACGCGCACATGCTCCGGCGTGATGTCGGCGGCCGTGAGGGTGCGGTTCGGCATCACATAGCCCGCCGCCCCGCCATCCCTAGGCCGCGCCTCGGTCAGCTTCGCGCCGGCCGGCGGCGTCGCGCTGAGGTCGCCTGCGCGGAAATCGAGCTCGGCGCCGTTCTCCTGCTCGATGTAGACGCGCTCACCGTCAACCTCCACGACCTTGCCGCTGCGCCGCCCGTCGCGGTGCCACACCTGCTGTCCAACCCGGAACATCCCGCATTTCTCCCAGTGCCGGCCGCGCCCGCAGCCCCGGGCCCGACGCGATCAGGCGCCAGAGCCGCATGTCGCCCGTCTTCGGCGCCCGGGGCAGCATCGGCGCGTCAGCGCCCGGTGCGCAACTCCAGCCTCGTCAACCACAGTCCCGCGGCGACGATGACCGCGACGCCGGCCAGCATCGCGGTCTCCGGCACCTCGTGGAAGAAGAGCCAGCCGAACAGGATGCCCCACAGGATCATCGCGTATTGCCACGGCACCACCACCGGCGCCGGCGCCAGCGCGAGCGACTTCGTGACAGCCAGATGTGCGATGACGCCCGTGACGCCGAGCGCCATCAGCAGCGCGACGTCGGCCAGCGTCGGCGGCACCCAGGCCCAGGGCAGCATCACCAGGCCGAAGAGCAGCGCGCCCGTCATCTGGTAGGTCGCGAGCACGGTGGCGGACGTCGCGCGCAGCGCCCGGGTGCAGAGAAGGTACGCCGTGTAGACGCAGACCCCGACCAGGGCGACCACGGTCGGCAGCCAGCCCGAATCGAGCCCCGCGCCGAGCGCCAGCACCACGCCCGCGAAGCCGACCAGCACGGCGACGAAGCGCGCGGCCTCCAGCCTTTCCTTCAGGATCACGGCGGAGGCGACGGCCACGAAGATCGGGGTGGCCATCCAGAACGCCATGGTGTCAGCCAGCGGCATCATGCCGACCGCCCAGTAGAAGCAGGCGACCTCGATCGTCCCGGCGGCGACGCGCCCGGCCTGCAGCCAGGGCCGGCGCGGCCGCAGCAGGTGCGCCGCGCCCTCGCGCCAGATGAAGGGGGCGAGGACGACCAGCGCCGCGATGGAGCGCAGCACCAGGACCTGCGCAACGGAGTAGGTGGCCACCAGCCACTTCCCCAGCACGTCGTTCAGCGAGAAGGCCAGCACCGCCGCCGACATCAGCGCGATGCCCGCGAGGTTCTGGTTGGCGGCGGGTTTGGTCAGGGAAGAAGCCCTCTCCCCGCCCTCCCCCGCACGGCGGGGGAGGGAGAAGCGAATCGTGACCGCGGGGCTGCTCCCTCCCCCGCCGTGCGGGGGAGGGGTGGGGAGGGGGCCAACGCCCTCACTCCGCCCGGATGTTCGCCTCGCGCACCAGGGTGGCCATCTGCGCGCGCCCTTCCCTTACGAAGCGCGCGAAATCGGCGGGCGAGGACGCGACCGGCACGCAGCCGATCTGCACCAGGCGGGCGCGGATGGCGGGATCGGCGATCGCCTCGGTCAGCGCGGCATAGAGCGCGTTGACCACCGCCGGCGGTGTGCCCGCGGGGCCGAACAGCCCCGCCCATTCATTGGACTCGAAGCCCGCATAGCCCTGCTCTGCGATGGTCGGGACATCGGGGCGGCTCTCCACGCGGCTTGCGGTCGCCACGCCGATGAAGCGCGCGCGGCCGGCATCCACGATCGGCCCCGCCGAGACCAGCGTCGTGAACACCGCGTCCACCGCGCCCGAGGCCAGGTCCTGCGCCGCCGCCGCGCCGCCGCGATAGGGGACGTGCAGCACCTCGATCCCCGCGGCCTTCGAGAACGCCGCCAGGCCGAGATGCCCCGCCGTCGCATTGCCCTGCGTGCCGACGGTCAGGGTGCCGGGCCGCGCCTTCGACGCCGCCACGAACTCCGCCAGAGTGCGCGCGGGAAAATCGTTCTTCACCGCCACCGCGGAGGGGAAGGTCACGACCAGCGAGACCGGGACGAAGGCCGTGGCGTAGTCGAAGGGCAGGCCGCGCAGCAGCGCGGGGTTCACGACGTGGCTCGACGCGTCCCAGAGGAAGGTGTGGCCGTCCGTCGCCCGCGCGACCTCGCCGCCGCCGAGGCTGCCCGAGGCGCCGGTCCGGTTCTCCACCACGAAGCCCTGGCCGAGCCTCTCGCCCATGCGCGGCGTCAGCACCCGCGCCGCGCTGTCGGCCGCACCGCCCGCGGCAAAAGGCACGATCAGGCGGATGGAGCGGCTCGGCCAGGGTGCCTGCGCCCGCGCGGCGACGGGCAGCAGCGCGGCGGCGCCGAGTGCGGCGCGGCGAGTGATCGTCATGGCGTTCTCCGGTCTTGTTGCGCGCGAGATCGGGCAGGGCGGGCGTGCGGTCAACCCGGTTGCGTGCGCCGCACGCTAACCCGCCTCGATCCGCGCCTCGCGAACCAGCACGCCCATCGCCGCCCGCTGCTCCGCGACATAGCGCGCGAAGACGTCCGGCGACGATCCCACGGGATAGGCGCCGAGCGCGTCCAGCCTCTGCCGCACCGTTGGATCGGCCAGCGCGGCGGTGGACGCCTCGAACAGCCGCTGGGTCACCGGCGCCGGCAGTCCGGCCGGCGCGTAGAGACCGTTCCACTCATTGAGCTCGTAGCCGGGAAAGCCCTGCTCCGCGACGGTCGGGACATCGGGCATGGAGGCGATGCGGCTTGCGGTGGAGACGGCCAACGCCCGGATCCGCCCCTCCCGCGCCAGCTGCAGCGAGGAGGAGACGGTGCCGAAGACGAAGGCGATCGCCCCGCCCATGAGGTCCTGCAGCGCCGGCGTGCCGCCGCGATAGGGCACGTGCTGGATGTCGAGCCCGGCGCGCTGCGCAAAGAGCGCCGCGGCCAGGTGCGCCGCCGTCGCATTGCCGGACGATCCGTAGGAAAGCTGCCCCGGCCGCGCCTTCACATAGGCCACGAACTCCGCGAGCGTTCGTGCCGGGATCTGCGGGGCGATCACCAGCAGCTGCGGCAGCACCACGACCTGGCTGACCGGCGTGAAGGCCGTGGCGTAGTCGAAGGGCAGGTTGCGGATCAGCCAGGGATTCACGGTATGGGCCATGGCGTCGATCATGATGGTCTGCCCGTCGGGCGCGCTGCGCGCGAGCTCCGCTGCGCCGATCGATCCGCCCGCGCCGGCGCGGTTCTCAACCACGATGGGCTGGCCAAGGAAGGCGCCCATCGGCACGGCCAGCAGGCGGGACGTCGTGTCCACCCCGCCGCCCGGCGGATAGGGCGCGATCAGGCGCATCGGTCGGGACGGCGTCCATTGCGCGTGTGCTGCGCGCGCGATCAGGGGCGCGGCGAGAAGGCCGCCGAAGGCGCGGCGGGTCAGGCGGGGCATGCATGTTCCTCCCGGGGTGAGCGCAACCTCAGCCGACCAGCGCGTCACCAGCCATGTCGCCCGGCAATCTGCCCCAGCCCTCAGTCGTCGAACAGCACCGTCATGTTCGCCGGGAAGGGCGTGCGCCCGTCGATGCGCCCGGCCTCCCCTTCCGCCCTTCGCAGCCCCTGCTTGGCCAGCACCGGCTTCAGCATCGCCGGCACCACGGCGCGGTTGATCCAGCCGCCGAAGCAGGCGTGCATGCCATAGCCCCAAAGCATGTAGTCGCCCCAGGGCCGACCGGGTCGGAAGGCCTCGGGCTTCTCCATCGCCAGCGAGTCGAACATGGCGGAGAGATTTGCGGCCAGCACCATCGTGCCCTTCGGGATGCGCAGGCTCCGCCAGGTGCCTCGCGCGATCTCCGTATCGCGGACCGCGCGGCGGTAGATCACGGGGTTCACGGGATCGAAGCGCAGCGCCTCGAAGACGATCTCGGCGAGGCGTGCATCGTCCCCCGCGCGCGCCGCCACCTGCGCCATCGCCAGCGCATCCGGCCGGTCCAGCAGTTGCGAAAGCGCCTGCGTCGCCGCCTTGGACAGCGTCGGCACCAGCCCGATCACCAGCCCGATCAGGTTGTTGCGGATGCCGCGGTCGTCCATTCCCGGCACCCCCGCCGCCTGCAGCGCCAGGCAGCGGCCGAGCACATCGTCCTGCGCCGATGGGTTCGCCTTGCGCGCGGCGATGCAGGCATCGATCCAGTCCCGCGCCGCGGCTGCCGCGGCGAGTGCCGGTGCGCTCACGCTCTCCTCGCCCTTAAGGTCGACGAAGAGGTACCAGAACATCCGCGTGGCCTGGTCGATCAGCGTCTCCTCGCTGTCATAGGGCAGGCCGAAATAGCGGGCGACGAGCCTCGCCGGCACGCGCCTGGTCAGCGCTGCAGGCACGTCGAGCGTCCCCCGCGCGACCGCGACGATCGCCGCCGCTTCCTCCGCCGCGAAGGGCTGGACGATGCGCGCGACGTCGTCCCGCCGCGCTGCGAGGCGCATCGACGACGTGTCGCGCTGATAATCGACGCCGTCCTGCATGCCGAGGAAGAAGTTCTCGCCGGCCGTGATGGCACGCATCTTGGGCTCGTAGACCACGGCGAAGTCTGCCTCGCGGTCCAGCACTTCCGTCACCTCGGACCGCCGCGTGACGACTGCGGTGCCGGTGTTGTCGTAGGCCGTGACGAGCTTCCGGCCGACGCGCAGATTCGGCCAGAAGGCGCGCAGCACCGCGAAGACCTCGCGTTGCCCGGCCGCTGTGCCGAGCAGCGGCGCGAGCGCCGCGCGGTCCCGGATCGCCGTGCCGGCCAAGCGGAACGCGGCCGCCAGACCCGCGCCCCACATCGGCAGATGGATCGAAGCGGCCCGGATCACGTGGGATCCACCAGGCCCTGGCCGATCATGCGCAGCGCCGTCAGGGAGGGGACGAAGAAATACTCGCCGCCGCGCGTCTCAACGAATTGCGGCATGTTCGCCACGAAGAAGGGCGGCTTGCCGGATGCGGGGTCGGCGGGGATGACGAACTTGTTCTCCTCGAAGTGGTTGCCGACGATCGGGCAGGTGTCGTTCCCGGCGTTGAAGTCCAGCCCGTACTGCATCCATTGCTGCTGCACGAACTCGAACTGGCGGAACAGCGACGCGCATTTCACCATCAGGACGATGCCATGCTCGTCGCTGTCGTCGCCCTGCTCCGGCGCCTCGCCATAGGGCAGGCCGCGGCGGAGGATCCGGCGCCGGTTGTTCAGCACCGATCCCGTCAGCCGATCCGCATCGCCGGTGGACAGCAGGGGGTCCAGCATGTCGCGCGTGTTGGCGCGGCGGATATGGGCCCCGAAGGGGCAGGCGGCGCCGACGCTGTCCTTCCCGAAGGTGAAATCCACGAGCGCCCGCCGCAGCGCGTCCAGGGTCGCGACGTCGCCGGCCTTCTCCGCGGCGTCGCGCCGGTCGCGGAAGGCCTGCCAGGCCTCGAATGTGGGCGCGGCGATCAGCGGCACGCCGTCACGCCAGCGCCCCGCGATCTTCGCAGCCAGGATCTCGCCGGCCTGCTCGCGCGGGACGTCCATCACCGCGGCGTAGCGCTCCGCCTGGGCGGCGATGCAGCGGCGCCAGGCGGAGACGTTCTGATGCAGCTTCCGCACCGCCATAAAGGTGCCGTTGCGACTGAAATCCAGCGGCATCGCCGCGCCCGCGATCTCCTGGCTCTCGTCGGGCCAGCCTAGCAGGAACTCCCCGGTCGCGAGCGGCGCCCATGTCCCGTCGGGCTGCAGCTTGCCCTGGCCCTTGGATCGTTCCCGGCAGTCCGATGGCGCCATCTGCCCTTCGAAGACAGGGTCGCCGATGGCGTCCACGAAGCCGAAATGCTCGGCCGGCAGCGGCGCGAAGCGGCCGTCGGGCTGCCGTCCCAGCCGGGCCGACATCTCCTGCCAGCGCGCATCGGCGCCGCGATGGCCTTCCAGGATGGAGACACCGCCCAGCCCGCACATCCCGACGATCTCCTGGCAGAGCTGCTCGAGCTCCGGCACGGGCTCGCCGGTCGCGGGGTCCATCGCGGCGTTCAGCGTGACCGCGATGTGCACGCGCCGATCGGGCTTCTTCCCGTCCAGCCAGACCGGGTCCCAGGAGTCCACGATGCGCCGGGGAAAGTTGTCGCAAAGGATGTCGGCACGCGCGGCCATGCCGTCGATGAACTCGTCGGGCATGCCGCGCAGCGTGCGGATCGGCACCTCCAGCGCCAGTAGCCCTCGGAAGGTGAAGGCGAGGTTCACGGTCACCGCGGGCCGCACCGCCATCACCTGGCCCGGCATCGGCGCGCGCTTGGAGCTTGGCCAGGGCAGGGCGGAGGTGACGCGCCGGCGCAGCGTCTCCACGAGGTTGCGGCCGGCCTGCGCGTCGCTGACGTTCAGCAGGATCACGCGGCCCTTCGGGAAGCCCATCTTTCCATAGGCCGCGAGGATGTTGCCCTGGATGTCGGCGAGGTCGAGCGAGACGTCCATGGCTCAGCTCCTCACCGTGCCGCGGGCCTGGGTCGGCGCCAGCGGATCTTCGGGGCGATGCGCCGCCAGGAAATCGGCGAAGGCGGCGTGCAGCGCGGCCGGCGCCGCGCCCTGCTGCGAGATGGCGAACCGCGTGAAGTGCTGCTGCAGGTAGAGCGCCTTCGTCACGCTGGTGAGGTCGGTGCGATGGCCCCTCGGCAGCGGGGCCTGCGCCTTCTGGACGATCGTGCGATAGGCATGCCAGACGCCGAGCGGCACGCCGATTGCGCCGATCAGCGCGGCCCACCAGGCCCAGCGTCCGAACCAGCCGAACCAGGCGCCGAGCAGCCCGCAGAGCAGCCCGACCACGAGCAGCACCGCCGCGACGCCAAGCGGCGCGATCACCGGGCCCAGCGGCATGGAGGGGAGGGCCGGGAAGGGGACGTAGTAGTCGTTGAAGGGCATGGTCGTCTCGACCTGGCAGCGCATTACAAGGCGCACGAAGTCGTCCGCGCCCATCGCCCGCTCCCAGCCCTGGCAGTGCATCAGGATGTCGCGCCACTCCTCCTCCATCACGGAGAAGAGGCCACGGAGGTAGCCGACGAGCTCGCCCGAATCGCTGCTGGCCGCGTCGAAGTCGGAGACGAAGATCAGCCAGGCATGCGGCAGGTGGTCCACGGGATCGGGCTGCGTGGGATCGGCGCCGGGCAGGCGTCGCTTCAGCAGCCCGCCGAGCGGGCCCTTCACCGCGGTCACCACGGCGTCGCGGTGGTCGCGGCCGTTGTAGGCGACGTCGTCCATCACGACGAGGCGCGCGAAATGCGTGCGGCGGTCGCGCGCAAAGGGGCTGTTGACGCCCGTGCCCTCGGTCGCCCAGCTCTGCAGCGCCGTCGGCATGCTCGCGAGCTTCTCGCGCAGGCAATGCAGGTGCGACGTCACCCATTCCGCGCCGCGGGGGTCCTGCGCGGGCTCGTCGCGAACGGGGATGAGCGTGGTCAGGAAGTAGTGGCCGCCATCGAAATTCGGCATCTCACGTCCGCCCCTTCAGCACGAGGGATCGCCTGTTCATGTCGGCATTGTGCGTGTCGTTGCTGGCGACCGGCGCGGGGCCGGCGGAGGGCAGGTCGTTCTGCACCTCGACGAGCGCTTTGGTGTAGGCCCGGGCGAAATCCTCGGGCGACATCACCTGGTGCGCGGCGGCGAGCTGGTCGATCTGCGCCCAGACCCGCAGCGCCGCCTTGATGTCGCGCTGCGCCGCGCCGGGCGTCGCGTTGTAGTAGTAGTCGCAATCCACCTGGTTGGCGCGGATGTAGTTCTTGAACGGCGTGATCGGGATCGATCCCGGATACTTGATGGAGGCGTACCAGAAGAGGTCGAGCCCGTTCGGGATGCCGTCGGAAAATGCGTCGATGTACTGGTCCCAGGTGCCGTTGAAGTTGCTGACGAACAGCATGTAGTCGTTCCGCAGCTTCGGCCTGCCCTGGCCGAGGTCGGGCCACTGGTCGCGCCGGATGATGACCCAGCGCGCGAAGTGGATGATAGAAAGGCCGAGAAGCCCGCCGAGCTGCTGCGGCTGCACCCGCGCGATCATGAAGAGCAGCCGGTTGATCCAGGTCTTCCAGGGCCGCATCGGGGTGATGACGTTCATCCCGTAGGCCTTGCCCGCGACGTTCGACATGCTGTCCGCCCCCCGCTGGCCGGGCGCGGGGCGCCGCGGCGGCGCAACCGTAGCGTGCGGATTCCACGCATTGGAAGTTGCGTCGTGACGCACCGATGGGGGGGCGCGCGCCCGCGTGCTACGCTCGGCTCTATGCCCGAACCGCGTGAATCGCCCGATCTCTTCGGTGATGCCGAGGCAGCGCCGCGCGGCGGGCCCGCCGGGCCGCGCCCGCTCGCCGACCGGCTGCGCCCGCGTGCTCTCGCGGAAGTGATCGGCCAGGACCATCTTCTTGGCCCGGAAGGCGCCCTGACGCGGATGCTGGGACGCGGGTCGCTGGCCTCCCTGATCCTCTGGGGGCCGCCGGGGGTGGGCAAGACCACCATCGCGCGGCTGCTGGCGGAGGAAGCGGGGCTCTCCTTCCATCCGCTTTCGGCCGTCTTCTCCGGCGTCGCCGACCTCAAGCGCGCCTTCGACGAGGCTCGCAACCGTCGCCGGAACGGGAAGGGCACGCTGCTCTTCGTGGACGAGATCCACCGCTTCAACCGCGCCCAGCAGGACGGCTTCCTGCCGGTGGTGGAGGACGGGACGGTCACGCTGGTCGGCGCGACGACGGAGAACCCGTCCTTCGCGCTGAACGGCGCGCTGCTCTCGCGCTGCCAGGTGCTGGTGCTGCGGCGGCTGGACGACGCGGCGCTGGAGAAGCTGCTCGGCCGCGCCGAGGCGACGGAGGAGCGCGCCCTGCCGCTGACCGCCGAAGCCCGTGCCTCGCTGCGCGCCATGGCCGATGGCGACGGGCGCTACCTCCTCAACATGGCGGAGCAGCTGCTGGCGATCCCCCCCGGCGGCGAGGCGCTGGACGCGCCGGCGCTTGCCGCGCTGCTGGCCAGGCGCGCCGTGCTCTACGACAAGGACCGGGAGGAGCACTTCAACCTCATCTCGGCCCTGCACAAGTCGATGCGCGGCAGCGATCCCGACGCGGCGCTCTACTGGCTCGCGCGCATGATCACGGGCGGCGAGGATCCCCGCTACCTCGCGCGCCGCCTCACGCGCTTCGCGGCCGAGGACGTCGGCATGGCCGATCCGCGCGCGCTGCCGCTCGCCGTCGCAGCCTGGGAGACCTACGAACGGCTGGGCTCTCCCGAGGGCGAGCTCGCCATCGCGCAGCTTGTGGTCCACCTCGCCACCGCGCCGAAATCCAATGCGGTCTATGCCGCCTTCGGCGAGGCGATGCGCGCCGCGAAGGAGACCGGCAGCCTGATGCCGCCGCAGAACATCCTGAACGCGCCGACGAAGCTGATGAGCGAGCTCGGCTACGGCGCGGGCTACGAATACGACCACGACGCCGAGGAAGGCTTCTCCGGCGCGAACTACTGGCCGGAGGGGATGGAGCGCCGACGCTTCTACCGGCCTACCGACCGGGGCGCGGAGGCCGCGGTGGCGGAGCGGATGCGGCAATGGGACGCGATCCGCACGAAGAAGGCGCGCAAGCGATGATCCCGGTCACCCTGACCGGCGTCGCGCTCGTCGCGCTGGGCGGCGCCGCCGGATCGGTCTGCCGCTACCTCGTCTCCCTCGCCTCGATCGGGATGCTCGGCGCGGGCTTTCCCTGGGGCACGATAGCGGTGAACGTCCTGGGCAGCGCGGCGATCGGCGTCGCGGCCAGCCTCGAGCTGGAAGGGCCGCTGCGCCTGCTGGTGATCCCGGGATTCCTCGGCGGCTTCACCACCTTTTCGGCCTTCAGCCTCGAGACCGGCGCGCTGTTTGAGCGCTCGCCCGCGGTGGCCGTGGCCTATGTCGTCGGCTCGGTCGCGCTCGGCGTGGCGGCCTTCGCCGCCAGCTACGCCCTGATGCGGCGGTAACAATTCAACCACGGAGCGAAGCGCGCCCGGCTTCTCTTTGAACCGGAACGAAGGGCCGCGGCGGGTGGACGCGGCGCGCCGCCTAATCCTAGAAACTCCCCGGCCTCCGGAGGTCCCTACATTGCAGAGGGACCGTACCTGCATGACACATCGCCTCACCCCCCGTCCGACCCCCATCGGCGGCGATCCGCCGTGACGGTTCGGCTGCACGCCCGCGCCGACCGCCATGTCGGCCGCCGTGTCCGGGAGCGCCGCGTCCAGAGCGGCCTTTCGCTCGCCGAGATGGCCTCCGCCCTCGGCATCTCCACCGTCCAGGCCCGCAAGTATGAGGCGGGGCTGAACGCCATCCCGGCGACCCGCCTGCCGGCCATCGCCGCGCTGCTCGGTGTCGAGCCCGGCTGGTTCTTCGAGGAACTGGAGGAAGAACGGGTCTACCGCCCCGTCCTGCCGACCCGGCCGCGCATGCTGCTCGACCTCGTGCGCACGACGGACGACCTGCCGGATACCGGGCTGGACGCGCTCTGCGCCGCGGCCAGGGCGCTGGTCGCCCGGACGGGGTGAGACCCGCATAGGGTGAGACCGGGGCGGGAGGCATGCTAACCTCCCGCCCATGTCCGTTCAGACCCGCAAGGTCGGCGCCGAGGAAGGCGACACGCGCCTCGACCGCTGGTTCCGCCGCCATTACCCCGCCCTGACGCAGGGGGCGCTGCAGAAGATGCTGCGCACAGGCCAGGTGCGCGTGGACGGCAGGCGCGTGGAGGCGAATACCCGCCTCCTCGCCGGCCAGGAGATCCGCATCCCGCCGCTGCCCGATGCGCCGCCGCCCGCGCCTCGCGCGGCCAAGGCCGTGGACGAGCGCGACCGGAAGTTGCTGGAGGCGATGGTGATCCATCGCGACAGGGACGTGCTGGTGCTGGACAAGGCGCATGGGCTGCCCGTGCAGGGCGGGCCGAACATCGGCAAGCACCTCGACGGCATGCTGGACGCGCTGCGCTTCGACGCGGCGGAGCGGCCGCGCCTCGTGCATCGGCTGGACAAGGACACCTCCGGCGTCCTGGTGCTGGCGCGGACGGCGCCTGCCGCCGCGAAGCTCGCCGCCGCCTTCCGTGGGCGTGACGTCGAGAAGATCTACTGGGCCGTCGTGGTCGGCCAGCCCACGCCGCCCGCCGGCCGCATCGACCTGCCCCTGGTGAAGCAGGGCGGCCCGCGCGGCGAGCGCACCGCCGCCGCCGAACCCGGCGACCGGGAAGCCGCGCGGGCCGTGACCGATTTCGCGACGCTGGATGCCGTGCGCCGCCGTGCGGCCTGGCTGGAACTCAAGCCCATCACCGGCCGCACCCACCAGCTTCGCGTCCACTGCGCCGAGGCGCTGGGCTGCCCGATCCTCGCCGACGGGAAGTACGGCGGCGCCGCCGCCCACATGGACGGCCTGCCGGGGGCGCTCCACCTGCATGCGCGGGCGCTGAAGCTGCCGCATCCCGCGGGCGGCACGCTGGAGGTCGCGGCCCCGCTGCCGCCGCACATGAAGGAAACCTTCGCCTTCTTCGGCTTCGAGGCCCCCCGCACGCCCAAGCCCCGCCGCAGCCAGTAATCCCCTTCCGCGTTCTGGACGGACATGACCGCATCGCGCCGCCGCCGCTGGCCCTGGATCCTCCTCGCGATCGTCGTGGCGCTCCCGCTCGCCGCCTTCGTCGCGACGCGCGTGCTGGTGAACCCCGACACGATCCGCCCGCGCCTGGTCGCGGCGGTGGAAGGCGCGACAGGGCGGCGGCTCTCGCTCGGCGACGTCTCGCTCGGCCTGTCGCTCCGGCCGACGCTGGTGCTGAAGGACGTCGCGCTGGCCAATGCGCCCGGCGGCAGCCGGCCCGAGATGCTGACCGCCCGCCGCGTCGAGGTGCAGGCCGCGCTTCTCCCCCTGCTCTCCGGCCGGATCGAGCTTGCACGTGTCGAGTTGGAGGCGCCCGACCTGCTGCTCGAGACCGACGCGCAGGGCCGCGGCAACTGGGTGTTCGCGCCGCCGGAGCAGCAACCTGCCGGCGCGCCGTCCCGGCCCGCCGCGCCGCGCCGGCCGATGGAGCTGTCGCTCGGCGCGCTGACCGTCACCGAAGGCCGCGTCACCTGGCGCGGCGCGCGCACCGAGACGATCGGCATCCCCGCGCTGCAGGCATCCGCGCCGCTGGCCGGCCCGACGACGCTGGATGCGCGCCTCGTGCTGGCGAACGAGGAAGCCCGCGTCCAGGCGACGCTCGGCGCGCTGTCCGCCTTCGGCCGCGGTCCCTTTCCCTTCGATGCGGTGCTGCGGCTTGGCGGCGGCGAGGCGCGCGCCAGGGGCAGGCTCGATGGCACGGATTGGACGGTGCAGGCCGAAGCGCGGCTGCCCGACCTGATGCGCCTCGCGCCGCTGCTGCCGGACGCGCCGCTGCCGCCGCTGCACGATGTCTCGGCCGCCGCGACGCTCGCCGGGACGGGTGGCGAGATCCGCACTGCCGAGGCCGTCGCGCTGCGCGTCGGCGCGACCGACCTCGCGGCGCTGCGTCCCGGCCTCGCGCTGGCGCGCTTCGAGGCGACGGCGCCGCGGCTCGACGCGCCGCTCACGCTCGCCGGCCAGGCGAGCCTCGGCGGCACCGGCATCGAGCTCGCCGGCACGCTCGGCACGCCCGCAATGCTGCTTGGCCGTGCGCCGGGGCCGCTGCCGGTCGAGCTGCGCGTCGCCGCGGCGGGGGCGGAAGCCACGCTGAACGGCGCGATCCGCGACCTCGCCGCCATGGCCGGCGTGGACCTTGCCCTGGCGCTGCGCGTCCCGGACCTGGCGGCGCTGTCGGCGCTGGCGGGGGCGCAGCTGCCGGCGATCCGCGACATTGCCGCCGCCGCCCGGATCGCCGAGCGCACGCCGGGCTTCGAGGGCGGGGTGCTGCTGCGCGGCCTGACGCTGGCCTCGCCGGTGGCGGAAGCCGCGGGCGAGTTGACCGTCGTGATCGGCGAGCGACCGGGCCTGTCGGGCCGGCTCGCCGTCGCGACGCTCGACCTGGATGCGATCCGTGCCGCCGCGGCATCACCAGCCCCGGCGCCCAGCGCGGCGCCCCCCCCGGCGGGTGCGGCAACGCCGCCAGGGTCCACGCCCGCCGCGTCCGGCGATGGCCGTGTGATCCCCGACCTGCCCATCCCGGTCGGCGCGCTGCGCAGCGGTGATGTGGACCTCGACCTCTCGGTGGCGGCGATGCAGGCCGGGGGCGCGGGCTGGCGCGACATCGCGGCCAAGGTCTCGCTGCAGGCGGGGCAAGGGCGGATCGCCCCTTTCCGCCTGTCGGGTCCGGGCGGGCGGCTGGAAGGCGAGTTGTCGGCCGATGCCGCGGCGGCGACGCCGGCGCTGCGCCTCATCGCGCGCTCGCCGGGGCTCGACCTCGCGGCGCTGCAACGGGCGCTGGGGCGGCCGGTGATGGTAAGCGGCCAGGCCGAACTCGACCTCGACCTCGGCGGGCAGGGCACCGGGCTGCGCGCCGTCGCGGGCAGCCTGGCCGGGCATCTCGCCCTCGCCATGGAGGAGGCGACGGTCGAGCCCGCGCTGACCGGCCCGGTCGGCCAGTCGCTGCGGGAACGCGTGCCCGTCCTGCCGCCGATCCCCCGGCGCCTGCCGGTGGACTGCGTCGCTTTCCGCGGCGAGGCGGAGGGCGGCGTGCTCAGGATCGGCACGCTGCTGGCGGATGCGCCGGCCGCCAAGGTCGCGGGCAGCGGTACCGTCAACCTCGGGACGGAGGCCATCGCGCTGCGGCTGCTGCACGATGTCCGCGCCGCCGGGGCGGTGATCCGCGTCGCGGCCGATCTCGGCGGGACGCTCGCGGCGCCGTCCTATCGCGGCATCCAGGCGCAGAATCTCGGCGAGGCCGTGGGCGCGCTCGGCGAGCGTCTTGGCGGGGATGTCGGGGCGTTGCTCGGCGCGCTGGGCCGGGGCGGCAACCGGCCGGAGCCGCTGCCGGGCTGCTCCGCGGGACTGGCGGCGGCGCGCGGCGGCCGGGCAGGCCCGGCGCCGGCCCAGCCCCCCGCCCCCGCGCCGCCCCCGACACCCCAGCAGCAGCAGCAGCAGCAGCAACGCCAGCCGCAGATCAACGACCTCCTGCGCGGCCTGCTGCGCCGCTGATGCTTCCCCCGGACGCCCGCAGGCGGTAGGTGGCAGGGGTCGGAGGAACGGCATGGACCTGAACCGAGTGCTGGGCGCCCTGCTGGGCGGTGCCGCGCAGCCGCCGCGGCGCCGGCGCAGGACCTCGCCCGCTTCCATCCTGACCGGCCGCAGCACCGAGGCGCGCGCCGCCCGCGCGATCGGGGCCCTGGCCGCTGGCGCGCTGGCGGAATGGATGAGCCGCAGCAGCCAGTCCGCGCCGGCGCCTTCCCCCCCGCCGCCGCGTCCGGCGCCGCGCGCCCCTGCGCCGCCTTCACGCCTGCCGGAGACCGGCGCCTCGCCCTGGCGTGTCCCGAACCCGCCGCCGCCTGCCGCGCCACCCCCCGAGGGCCCCGCGGCCGAGGAGGCCGAGGCGCTTCTCATGGTCCGCGCCATGATCGCCGCGGCGAAGGCCGATGGCGGCGTGGATGAAGCGGAGCGCCGCGCCATCGCCGCGCAGCTCGACGCCGCCGGGCTCTCCGCGCAGGAGCGCGACTTCGTCCTGGCCGATTTCGACCGCCCGCTGGAGCCGGAGGCGCTGGCGAGGGAGGCCCAAGATCCCATGCTCAAGGCCCGGCTCTACGCCGCCGCTTTCGCCGGCGCCGGCGCGGTGAGCGCGGCGGAGCGCGCCTGGCTCGACCGCTTCGCCGCTGCCCTGAGGCTGGACAAGGCCGCCGCCGCGGCGATCGAGGCCCGCCTCACGTGATCCCGCTCACCCAGGATCAGGCCCGGCTGCTCGACCGCGCGCGCGAGCTTGCGCAGGACGCCGCAGCGCAGGCGGCCGAGACCGACCGCAGCGGCGAGTATCCCTGGCCGATGGTGCGGAAGATGACCGAGGCCGGCTTCCTGGGCCTGACCATCCCGAAGGAATGGGGCGGGCCGGGCGGGTCGGTGCTCGACGCCGTCATGGTGATCGAGGAATTCGCGCGCTCCTGCGCGGTCTGCGGCCGCATCGCGGTAGAGGCCAACATGGGCGCGCTCGGCGCCATCATGGCCTATGGCACGGACGTCCAGCGCAAGCTCGCGGCCGGCATCGTGCTGGCCGGCGACAAGCCCGCGATCTGCATCACCGAGCCCGAGGCCGGTTCGGCCGCGACCGAGATGAAGAGCACCGCGGTGCGGCGGGGATCGTCCTGGGTGATCGACGGCGCCAAGACGTGGATCACCGGCGGCGGCGTGTCGCGCCTGCACCTGATCTTCGCCCGCGCGATCGAGGACGGCGAGTTCAAGGGCATCGGCGGCTTCATCGTGGTGCGCAACGGGGATGGCGACCCGGCGGGGCTGGTGGTGAAGCGGCGCATCCCCTCGCTCGGCCTTTGCGGCATGCCGGAGACGGAGCTGGAGTTTCACGGCCTGGAAGTGCCGGATGCGATGGTGCTGCGGGCGCCAGGCGGCTTCGCGCGCGGCTTCGGGCGGCTGATCGACGCCTACAACGCGCAGCGCGTGGGCGCCGCGACGGTGGCGATGGGCCTGGCTGCCGGCGCGCTGGACCATGCGGTCTCGCGCGCGCAGTCGCGCCGGCAGTTCGGCCGCGCGATCGCGGAGTTCCAGGGGCTGGGCTGGATTCTGGCCGACATGTCGATCGGCGTGGAGGCCGCCCGCGCCCTGATCCATCGCGCCGCGCGCAGCGCCGGCCCGGCGGGCTTCCCGGACCGTCTGGCAGCCGCCCAGGCCAAGGTCTTCGCCTCGGAGATGGCGATCCGGGTCACCAACGATGCGCTTCAGGTATGGGGCGCGGCCGGGTATTCCAAGGACAACCCGGTCGAGCGCTACCTCCGCGACGCCCGGATGTTCGCGATCGCCGGCGGCACCGCCCAGGTGCTGCGCACCCTGGTCGCCGAGCAGATCCTGAGCCGCAAGCTGCCCCAGAGCCGCGACGGATGGCTGAAGCTGATCGCGGAGGAACAGGCCGCGGGGCGGCAGGCCGCCTGATATCCAATCCGCTACCGTGGCCAGCCCGTCGAGGCGGTGGAGGAAGGAGCGCCAGGCCAGGAACTTAGGGCAGGGGCTCTGCCGCAGACACGGGCTGCGCTATACCCCGCCCCGCCAGTCGAAAACCCACAGAGGCGGCGTCCATGGCCACCGGCTCCTTCCCGATCACCCGGACCACGACCCCGAAGCCGAAGCCCGCCGATGACGGCCTGGCCTTCGGCAAGGTCCTCACCGACCACATGTTCCTGATGAACTACGACGAGGGGAAGGGCTGGCACTCCCCGCGCATCGTTCCCTATGGGCCGCTGTCGCTCGACCCCGCGACCTCCGTCCTGCATTACGGCCAGGCGATCTTCGACGGTCTCAAGGCCTTCCGGGGCGAGGATGGGCGCATCCGCCTGTTCCGCGCGGACCGGCACGCGGCGCGGCTGAATCGGTCCGGTCAGATCATGTGCATGCCTGAGATACCGGTGGACCTGGTCCGCCAGAGCTTCGACGCGCTGGTCGGGCTCGACCATGACTGGGTGCCGCGCAAGCCCGGGACGTCGCTCTATATCCGCCCGACGGTGATCGCGACCGACGTGATGCTCGGCGTGCATCCCGCGCACAGCTACCTCTATTTCCTGATCCTCTCGCCCGTCGGCAGCTACTACAGGGAAGGGGTCAAGCCGGTGCGGATCCTGGCCTCCGACCGGCATGTGCGCGCCGTCAAGGGCGGCACCGGCGAGGCGAAGACGGCGGCCAACTACGCCGCCAGCCTGTCGGGCCAGCAGGACGCCGCGGCGGCGGGCTACACCCAGGTGCTCTATCTTGACGCCGTCGAGCATCGCTTCCTGGACGAGGTCGGCACCATGAACATCATGGTCCGTATCGGCGATGAGGTGATCACGCCCCCGCTGCACGGCACGATCCTGGACGGCGTCACCCGCGCCTCCGCGCTGCAGCTGTTGCGCGACTGGGGGCTGACCGTGACGGAGCGGCCGATCGCGATCGAGGAGGTCGTGGCCGCGGGCAGCAACGGCACGCTGAAGGAGATGTGGGGCACCGGCACCGCCGCCGTCGTCTCCCCGGTAGGCACGCTGGGCTACAAGGGGCGGGACATCCTCATCAACGGCGGCGAGACTGGCGAGGTCACGAAGAAGCTCTACGACGCCATCGTCGGCATCCAGTACGGGAAGACCAACGACCCGCATGGCTGGACCAGCGTGGTGAACCCCGTCGAGTGAGGCGCCTGGGGGTGGCCGGTTGACTCCGCCACCCCCGCCCTCTATCTCGCGCCGCTCGAAAGGCTCACTCCCATGAAGATCCGCAACTCGCTCAAGACCGCGAAGACCCGCGACAAGAACTGCTTCCTGGTGCGTCGCCGGGGGCGGGTCTACGTGCTGAACAAGAAGAACCCCCGCCTAAAGGCCCGCCAGGGCTGAGGCGGCCCGGCCGGGCTCGCCCGGCCGATCCCGAGCGTTGCGAGCCGCGCCCGGCCATGCCGGGCGCGGTCTTTGCATTCGGCGGCGGCGCCTAATCTCCTGACCGCCGCGCCGCGCCGTTACCGAACGGCACGCCGCGGCGAAACGACGTGCGTAGCGACATCACGCTGGCACGGTTGGGAGAGAACTGCATGCATATCCGTCCATTCGCCTCCGCCCTGGCGCTCGGCGCAACGTTGCTCGGCTTCGCCGCGCCGCCTGCCCGAGCGGAACCTTCGGCGGAGGACCTGGTGAACGCCTTCGAGGCGGTGCTCGGTCCCATTCGCACCCACCGGCCGAGCCATGCCAAGGGCACCTGCGCCGCCGGCCAATTCGTGGCGACCGCGGAGGGCACGCGGCTTTCCATCGCACCCACCTTCTCGGGCCAGCGCGTGCCCGCGCTGATCCGATTCGGCGTCGGGGTCGGCAACCCGCAGGGATCCGATACCTCGCGCACCACGCGCGGCTTGGCGATCCGGTTCGAGACGCCGGCGGGCGACGTGTGGGAGCAGGCCAACATCTCGGTGCCGATCTTCGGCGCGCCGACGCCCGAGGTCTTCGTCCAGAACCTGATGGCCCGCCGTCCCGACCCGGCAACCGGCCAGCCCAACGCCGAGCGTGTCGCCGCCTTCGTCGCCGCCAACCCCGCCGTGACCTTCCAGGGCCGGTGGCTGGCATCGAACAACCCGCCCGCGAGCTGGGCGACGACCCCCTACTGGGGCGTCAACACCTTCCGCTTCAGAGGCCAGGACGGCACCGTCCGGCCCGCCCGCTGGGTCTTCGAGCCGCGCGCCGGCACGCTGCGGCTGACCGAGGAGCAGATGCGGGCGCTGCCGGGCGATTTCCTGGCCGATGAGCTGCGGCGCCGTGTCGCCGCGGGCCCGGTCGAGTTCGACATGGTCCTGCAGTTCCCTGCCGCCGGCGACGACCTGAACAATCCGACCGTCGCCTGGCCCGAGGACCGGCCGCGCGCAGTGGTCGGCCGCCTCACCGTGGCCGAAGTCGCCCCCGGCCCGGGCGGGCCTTGCGACCGGATCAGCTTCCTGACGCTGGAGCAGCCGCCAGGCGTCGAGATGAGCGATGATCCGATCCTGCAGGCTCGGGCCGGCGCCTACGCCGTCTCGCTCTCGCGCCGCACCCAGTGAGGCCGGGGCGGGCCGCCGCGCCAGCGTGACGGCCCGCCTGGCGCCTTGCCGCCCGTCCCGCAGGCGACCATCTTCGCGGCGCGGGATGGGAGCACGCCATGATCGACCTGCCAAAGCCGAAGGCCGGGGTTCTCGCCCGCCGCGACGCCATTGTCGCTGCCCTCCGCGCCATCGTTCCCGGGGAGGGCACGATCAGCACGCCGGGCGAACTCCGCCCCTATGAGACCGACGGGCTGACCGCCTATCGCCAGCCGCCGCTCGCCGTCGTGCTGCCGACCAGCACCGAGCAGGTGGCGAAGGTCATGCGCTACTGCCACGAGAACGGCATTCGCGTCGTGCCGCGCGGCGCCGGCACGTCGCTGTCGGGCGGCGCGCTGCCGCTGGAGGACGCGGTGGTGATCGGCCTGATGCGCATGAACCGCATCAGGGAGATCGACTTCGAGGACCGCCTGGCCGTGGTCGAGGCCGGCGTGACCAACCTCGGCATCACCAAGGCGGTGGAGCATGAGGGCTTCTTCTACGCGCCCGACCCGTCGTCGCAACTCGCCTGCATGATCGGCGGCAACGTCAACATGAACTCCGGCGGCGCGCATTGCCTGAAATACGGCGTCACCGCGAACAACCTGCTCGGGCTGACCTTCGTCACGCCGCAGGGCGAGGTCGTCGAGGTCGGCGGCGGGCATCTCGATGCCGCCGGCTATGACTGGCTCGGCCTGCTGACGGGCAGCGAGGGCCAGCTCGGCATCGTCACCGAGGTCACCGTGCGCATCCTGCGCGGGCCGGAAGGCGCGCGCGCCATGCTGGCCGCCTTCAACAGCACGGAGATCGCCGGCGCCGCGGTGGACGCGATCATCGGCAGCGGCATCATTCCCGTCGCGCTCGAATTCATGGACAAGCCCTGCATCCATGCCTGCGAGGCCTTCGCCCATGCCGGCTATCCGCTGGACGCCGAGGCGATGCTGATCATCGAGGTCGAGGGCAGCGAGCGCGAGCAGGACGAGCTCCTCGGGAAGATCAAGGAAATCTGCAACCGCTTCGACCCGATCAGCCTCAAGGTCGCGACCTCGGCCGAGGAATCCGCGGCGATCTGGAAGGGCCGCAAGGGCGCCTTCGGCGCGGTCGGGCGCATCAGCCCCGACTATCTCTGCATGGACGGCACCATCCCGACCGGCGAGCTGCCGCATGTCCTGAAGCGCATCCGCGAGATGAGCCAGCAATATGACCTCAAGGTCGCCAACGTCTTCCATGCCGGCGACGGCAACCTCCATCCGCTGATCATGTTCGACGCCAACGACGCCGAGAGCTTCCGCAAGGCCGAGAAGTTTGGGGCCGATATCCTTACCCTCTGCGTCGAGGTCGGCGGCTGCCTGACCGGCGAGCACGGCGTCGGCGTCGAGAAGCGCGACCTGATGCATGTCCAGTTCGAGAAGCATGAGCTCGACCAGCAGCGCCGCATCAAGTCGGCTTTCGACCCGGACTGGCTGCTCAACCCGCACAAGGTCTTCCCGCTGCAAGAAGCCGCTTCGTGAACCTGATCGCGCCGCATCGAGAGGCCGACATCGCGCGCGAGGTCGCGCTCGCGACCGCGAACCGCGAGCCGCTGGCGATCGAAGGCAACGGCTCCAAGCGCGCGCTGCTGCGCCCCGTGCAGGCCGCACGGACGCTGTCCACGCGCAACCTCACGGGCATCACGCTCCATCGCCCGACGGAACTCGTGCTCTCCGCCCGCGCCGGCACGCCGCTGCCCGAGATCGAGGCCGCGCTGGCCGAGAAGGGCCAGATGCTGGCTCCGGAGCCGCCGGACACGCGTGCGCTGTTCGCGGCCGAGGCACCGGCGACCATCGGCGGCATCGTCGCGGCGAACCTCTCGGGCCCTCGCCGCATCACCGCCGGCGCGATCCGCGACCACGTGCTCGGCATCCGCTTCGTCAACGGCGCGGGCGAGGTGGTGCGCAGCGGCGGTCGCGTGCTGAAGAACGTCACCGGCCTCGATCTCTGCAAGCTGCTGACCGGCAGCCACGGCACGCTCGGCGTCATCACCGAGGTCACGCTGAAGGTGCTGCCGGCGGCCGAGACGCAAGCCACGATCGGCGTGCGCGTGCCCGACATCGCCACGGGCATCCGCGCGCTGTCCGCGGGGCTCGCGAGCCCCTTCGGCGTCACGGGTGCGGCGATGATCCCCGCCTTCTGCGGCCCCGACGGGCCCGCGACCAACGTCGCCTTTCTCCGGCTCGAGGATTTCGCCGCCTCCGTCGCCTATCGCGGCAGCCGGCTGGCCGAGATCCTGTCCTCCTTCGGCGAGGTGCGCGCGCTGGAGCGCGAGGAATCCCGCGCGCTCTGGGCCGCGATCCGCGACGCGCAGCCGCTCGGCGCGGCGGAGGAGGAAGCGGTGTGGCGCGTCTCCGTCCGTCCCTCTGCCGGCGCGGCTGTCGCGGCAGCGGCGCGCGGCCTCGGCGGACGCGCGCTGCTGGACTGGGGCGGCGGGTTGGTCTGGATCGCGGGTCCGGCGACCGAGGTTGCGCACCAGGCCGTCGTCGCGGCCGCGGCCGCCGCGCGCGGCACCTTCACCCTGTTCCGCGCGCCGGAGCCGCTGCGAGCGGCCGTTGCCGTGCTGCCGGAGGAAGCGCCGCCGCTCGCGGCAATCGGGCGCCAGGTGAAGGCGGCGCTCGATCCCGCGGGCGTGCTCAATCCCGGGCGGATGCGCGCCGGCCTCTGATGTCACGGCGGGGGCACGATGCGCCCGTGCCGCAGCTTGTCCAGGACATGCATTCGCGCTTGCTGCGCGTGGGGAGATGGCCCTGATGCGATTCATCCTTGGCGTGACCGCGACCCTCGTCGTGCTGGCGGTGGGCGGCTTCATCGTCGTGTTCACCGGCGCCTTCGACGTCGCGGCCACCACGCCGCATTGGCCGCCGACGATCTCGGTCCTCGATGCGGCGATGCGCCGTTCGGTGCAGCGCCAGGCGCAGGCCGTGGTGCCGGCAGGCGCGCTGACGGAGGAGCAGGCAAGGCGCGGCTATCGTCATTACAGCGAGGCCTGCGTCTATTGCCATGGCGCGCCCGGGCGGGATCCCGCGGACTGGTCCGGCGGCCTGTATCCGGAGCCGCCCTACATGCCCGACGTGCCGAAGCTGTGGTCCGACGCGCAGATCTTCTGGATCGTCCGCCACGGCATCAAGATGAGCGCCATGCCCGCCTTCGGCGCGCACCTGTCCGACGCCGAGATCTGGGACATCGTCGCTCTCGTCCGCCGCATGGGCGACATGACCCCTGAGGCCTATGCGGCCTATGGCAACCCGCCGGCGGGCGCGCCGGCGCCACGCTGAGCGGCCCCCCCCGGCGCCGTGCCATGATGCGCACGGGGCCGTGATCCTTCCGCCTCATTCTGCAGGAAATATCCAGGGCATCTGAAGCCGCTCCGAAAGCCTGTCACGGCCTGGGCCGCCCATCATCGGCGGCCGGCAAGCGCTGACCGCAAGGCCGCTTGTCACAGACAGGAGCATCCAATGCCCGACACGAATTTCCAGCAGGCCAGTCTTCAGGTCGCGACCCCGAACGGGACCGCGACCGTTTCCGCCGACGCGCTCGCCGCACTGCGCAACCGCCTGCGCGGCGCGCTGATGCTGCCCGGCGATCCCGGCTACGACACGTCGCGCCGCATCTGGAACGCCATGATCGACCGCCGCCCGGCGATGATCATCCGCTGCGCCGGCGCTGCGGATGTGATCGAGGGCGTCCGCTTCGCCCGCGACCAGGGTGGCCTGCTGCTCGCGGTGCGCGGCGGCGGCCACAACATCGCGGGCAGCGCGGTGTGCGAGGGCGGCGTCATGCTCGACCTTTCCGCCATGCGCTCCGTCCGCGTGGACCCGGTCGGCCGCACCGCGCGGGTCGAGCCCGGCGCGCTGCTCTCCGACTTCGACCGCGAGGCGCAGGCCTTCGGCCTGGCGACGCCGCTCGGCATCAACTCGACGACGGGCGTTGCGGGGCTGACGCTCGGTGGCGGCTTCGGGTGGCTGACGCGCAAGCACGGCACGACGGTGGACAATCTCCTCTCCGCCGACGTCGTCACCGCCGACGGCAAGCTCGTCCACGCCAGCGCGGACCGCAACCCCGAGCTTTTCTGGGCGATCCGCGGCGGCGGCGGCAACTTCGGCGTCGTCACCTCCTTCGAGTTCCGCCTGCATCCCGTGGGGCCGGAGGTGCTGTCCGGCCTCATTGTGCACCCGCTCGAGGACGCGGCGGTGCTGCTGCGCCAGTACCGCGAGATCGTCGCCAAGGCGCCGGAGGAGCTCACCTGCTGGGTCGTGCTGCGCAAGGCTCCGCCGCTGCCCTTCCTGCCCCCGGAGTGGCACGGAAGGGAGGTGCTGGTCTTCGCGCTCTGCTACGCCGGCGACATGGCGGAAGGCCGGCGCGCCACGGCACCGATCGAGGCGCTCGGCAAGCCGATCGCCAACGTCGTCGGCCCCCACCCCTTCGCCGCCTGGCAGGCCGCCTTCGACCCGCTGCTGACCGACGGTGCCCGGAACTACTGGAAGTCGCACGACTTCGCCGCCCTTTCCGACGGCATGATCTCGACGGTGCTCGACCACGCCGCGCGGCTGCCCTCGCCGCAGAGCGAGATCTTCATTGCCCATCTCGGTGGCGCCGCGAACCGCGTGCCGGTCGAGGCCACGGCCTATGCGCATCGCGGCGCGGCCTTCACGATGAACGTCCATACGCGCTGGGAGACCGCGGCGGAGGACGAGGCCTGCATCGCCTGGGCGCGCGGCTTCTCCACGGCGACCGCGCCCTTCGCGACCGGCAGCGTCTACGTCAACTTCCTCGGCGAGGACGAGGCCGGACGCGTGCAGGCGGCCTATGGCCCGAACTACGGCAGGCTGGCGCAGCTCAAGGCGAAGTACGATCCAACCAACCTGTTCCGGGCGAACCAGAACATCCGGCCCATGGGCCGCGCCATGGCACTCATCGTCGCCGGCTTGTTCGCCCTGGGCGTCGCGGCCTGCACACCCGCGACCACCTCACAGGGCGGCGCCGACTTCGGCTCGTACAACAGCGCAAGCGGGAACAGCTGAGCCGGCGACGACCTGGCCGAGCGGGGCGCCCCGCTCGGCCACGGGCGAGCCGGCCTCCGAGCCCTTGGCCTTATCCAGTGGCGCGCTTGCGCCACGATTTCCGATGAATGCCGACGGCTGTCCGGCGCGTCCCGCAACGATGAGGGGCCGTGCTTCGTGTCGGAAGGGGACCGCCGCTGGCACGCCAAGCCCGGCCCCCCTATTCTCGCGTCATGCAAACCAGCTTCACCGAGGACCAGCTCCGGGATCCCGATACCGCCGAGAGCAACCGCATCCTGCGGACCTGCGTGCATTGCGGCTTCTGCACCGCGACCTGCCCGACCTTCGTGCTGCTGGGCGACGAGTTGGACAGCCCGCGGGGGCGCATCTACCTCATCAAGGACATGCTGGAGAATGGCCGCCCGGCGACGCCGGAGGTGGTGAAGCATGTGGACCGCTGCCTGTCCTGCCTCGCCTGCATGACGACCTGCCCGTCGGGCGTGAACTACATGCACCTGGTGGACCATGCGCGCCGCCACATCGAGGAGACCTACGACCGCCCGGCGCCGGAGCGCGCCATGCGGAAGCTGTTGTCCGCCCTGCTGCCCTATCCCGCGCGCTTCCGCCTGGCGCTGAAGGGGGCCGGCATCGGCAAGGCGCTGGCCGGGCTGGTGCCGGGGCGGTCCATGACGGCGGAGCGCCTGCGCGCGATGCTGAAACTGGCGCCCGGCTCGGTCCCGCCGGAAAGCCCGATGCAGAAGCCGGGCGTGCACCGCGCCGAGGGCGAGCGGCGCGGCCGCGTCGCGCTGCTGACGGGCTGCGCTCAGCAGGTCCTCGCGCCCTCCATCAACGAGGCGACGATCCGGCTGCTGACCCGCATGGGAATCGAGGTCGTGGTGAAGGCCGAGCAGGGCTGCTGCGGCGCGCTCGACCATCACATGGGCCACCACGACCCCGCGATGCGCCTGGCGCGCGCCAACGTCGCGGCCTGGCACGAGGAGATCGAGGGCGAGGGCCTGGACGCCATCGTCATCAACACCTCGGGCTGCGGCACCACCGTGAAGGACTACGGCTTCATCTTCCGCGCCGAGCCCGGCGACTGGCCGGCCAAGGCCGCGGCCGTGGCGTCCCACGCGTTGGATGTCAGCGAGGCGCTGGTAAAGCTGGGCTATGCGCCGACGCGGCCCGCGCCCGGGCTGACCGTCGCCTACCACGCGGCGTGCAGCCTGCAGCACGGCCAGCAGGTCACCGCGGCGCCGAAGGACCTGCTGAAGCGGGCGGGCTTCGTGGTGAAGGAACCGGCCGAGAGCCATCTCTGCTGCGGCTCGGCCGGCACCTACAACCTCATGCAGCCCGGCATCAGTGCGCGGCTGCGGGATCGGAAGCTGGAGAACATCGGCCGCACGCGGCCCGACCTGATCGCCGCGGGGAACATCGGCTGCCTGACGCAGCTGTCGGGCGCCGGGCTGCCGACGGTGCACACCGTCGAGTTGCTGGACTGGATGGCCGGCGGCCCGGAACCGCCCGCCGTTGCCGAGGCGCGCCGCGCGAAGGCCGCCTGACGGCGACCCCTTGCAAGACGGCACCGGCATCCCCGACTCTCCGCTCATGGTCCGCCTTGCCGCATTGCTGGTCCTGCTGCCCGCCCTCGCCCTCGCGCAAGGGACGCCGCCGACCGCGGCCACGCCGGGCAGCGGCCGCCCCGATCCCTCCGCCGCCCGCCGCGCCGAACTCGACCGGCTGTTCGAGGCGCTGAAGCAGGCCCCCGACACGTCCGGCGGCCAGATGGTGGAGGCGCGGATCAGGGCGGTCTGGGCGCAGCAGGTCTCGCCGGCTGCCGCCCTGCTGCTGCGGCGCGGGATGCGCAACATGCAGGGCAACGAGGCCGGCGAGGCGCTTGAGGATTTCGACGCCGCGCTGGTGCTGGAGCCCGGCGCCGCCGATCTCTGGATCATGCGGGCGCGCGCGCTCGGCCGTCTCGGCGACCGCGCAGCCGCGGCGCGCGACATCCAGGAGGCGCTGCGGCTGGAACCGCGGCATTTCGGCGCGCTGCTCGCGCTGTCGGAGATGCAGGACGAGGCCGGCGATGCCGCGGGCGCGCTGCGCAGCCTGGACGCGGCGCTCGCCATCCATCCGCGCCTGCCCGGCGGCCAGGAGAGGCGGCGTGACCTCGTGCGCAAGGCCGAGGGTGACGCGCTGTAGACGGCGATCGCCCGGCCCGTGCCCGCCGGCGGCGTGGGCGGGCGGGGCGCGAGCCGGCGCAACGCGCGGATGGCGAGGCAGGGGCGCCTGGCGCCAGATGCGGCACGACACGAACCGATGGTGAGCCCCATGCCCGAAGCCCCGATGCCCGATGCCGACGCGCCACTCTGGCAGGCCGTGCTGGACCGCGACCCGAGCCCGGCGACCGGCCCCTTCCTCTATGCAGTCACGACCCAGGGCGTGTTCTGCAAGCCAGGCTGCCCCTCCCGCGCGCCGCTGCGGCGCAACGTGCGCTTCTACGCCGATGCCGCCGCCGCCGAGGCAGCGGGCTTCCGCGCCTGCAAGCGCTGCGACCCCAAGGGCGAACGCGCCGCTCTCCATGCCGAGGCCGTCCGCGCGGCCTGCGCGATGATCGAGGCGGCCGAGACGATGCCGAGCCTCGCGGCGCTCGCCGACCGCGCGGGCTATGCGCGGCACCATTTCCTGCGCCTCTTCCGCGACATCACCGGCGTGACGCCGCGCAGCTACGCCGAGGGCGTGCGGGCGCGGCGGCTACAGGCGTCGCTCGCGGCCGGCGACCGAGTCGCGGAGGCGGTGGCCGGCGCGGGCTTCGGCAGCGAATCCCGGGTCTACGAGGATACCGCGCGCCACCTCGGCATGACGCCCGGCGCCGCCCGGCGCGGCGGCGTGGGCGAGACCATCCGCATCGCCCATGCCGACAGCGCGCTGGGCCCGATCCTGGTCGGTGCCACGGAAAAGGGCGTCTGCTTCATCGGCTTCGCCGAGACCCGCGACGCGCTGGAAGGCGATCTCCGCGCCCGCTTCCCGAACGCGCGCGTGGTGCCGGCCGAGGATGCGCTGGCGGCAACGGTGCGCGACGTCGTGGCCTTCGTGGCCGAGCCCGCGGCCGCGCTACGCCTGCCGCTCGACCTCCGCGGCACCGCCTTCCAGCGCCAGGTCTGGGAGGCGCTGCAGACGATCCCGCTCGGCGAGACGCGGACCTATGCCGGGCTGGCGGCCGCGATCGGCAACCCCGCGGCGGTGCGTGCCGTCGCGCGGGCCTGCGCGCGCAACCCGGTCTCGCTCGCCGTGCCCTGCCACCGGGTGGTGGGTAAGGACGGCGACCTCACGGGCTATCGCTGGGGCGTGCCGCGCAAGGCGGCGCTGCTGGCGGGCGAGGCGAAGGCGCGAAAGCTCAGCGCGGGGTAGCCGGGGCGGGCTGGGCGGCGGGCGGCGCGCTGGGCGCGTCCGGTGCGGGGGCCGCCGGCTGCTCCGGCCTCAGCACCAGCCTCTCCCTGCCCACGGCGGGCGCGCCGGCGATGGTCCATTCGCCGTCCATCGAGCCGTCGGGATTGAGCTGGTAGATGCCCATCCCCGGCCGCTGCGCCATGCCGTAGGTCACCGCCACCGTCCGGCCCGAGGCCATCCCTACGCCCTCGACCAGCAGGTCGCCGATCCGCCAGAGGATATTGAAGGACACCAGCCCGGTGCTCCGGATCTGCGCGACGCCGGTATAGGCCGAGCCGTCCAGATTGGTCCCGCTCACGTCGTACAGCCCGTCCCGCTGGGCCCAGGCCGGCGCGGCGAGGACCAGGAAACCCAGGGCGAGAATCAGGCGGCGCATCGGCGGGACTCCAGGATCGCGGCAGGGAAGGCGGAAGCCCTCCCCGCGTCAATCGGCCGGCTACTTGACGATGGCCACACGCAGCGCATTGGTGGTGCCGGGTGTCCCGAAGGGCACGCCCGCCGTCACCACGACCTCGTCGCCCTGTTTCGCGAAGCCTTCCTGCGCGGCGGCGCGGATCGCCTTGGCGACCATGTCGGTCATGGAATGCGGCTCGGACGAGGGCAGGGGGTGCACGCCCCAGATCACCGCCATGCGCCGCGCCGTCTCCTCGGACGAGGTGAGGCCGATGATCGGGCAGTCCGGCCGTTCGCGGGCGACGCGCAGCGTGGTGGAGCCCGTGGAGGTGAAGGTCGCGATCGCCTCGGCATCGATGGTGTGGGCGACCTGCGCGGCGGCGGCGGCGATCGCGCCGGCCGAGCTCCGTTCCGGTGCCGGGCGCGCCGCATCGGTCAGGGTCCGCCAGCCCGGGTCCTGCTCCACGCGGGCGATGATGCGGTCCATCATGTTGACGGCCTCGAACGGGTACTGGCCGGCTGCCGTCTCGGCCGAGAGCATCACCGCGTCGGCCCCGTCGAACACCGCCGTCGCGACGTCGGACGCCTCGGCGCGCGTCGGCGCCGGGGCGCCGATCATGCTCTCCAGCATCTGGGTCGCCACCACGACGGGCTTGCCGAGCATGCGCGCGCTGCGGACGATGCGCTTCTGGATCAGCGGCACCTCCTCCGGCGGGCATTCCACGCCGAGGTCGCCGCGCGCCACCATCACGCAATCCGCCAGCGCCAGGATCTCGTCGAGGTTCTCGATGGCCTGCGGCTTCTCCATCTTCACCATCACCCAGGCGCGACCGGCGGCGATGCGCTTGCACTCCGCGACGTCCTCGGGGCGCTGGACGAAGCTGAGGCCGATGTATTCGACACCCTGCTCCAGCAGGAAGGCCAGGTCCTCCCGGTCCTTCTCCGTCAGGGCCGGGATCGGCAGGATCACGTCGGGGACGTTGACGCCCTTGCGGTCCGAGAGCGGGCCGCCGACCACGACCTCGGTCTCGAGGTGATCGTCGCGCTGGCGCGTCACGCGCAGCCTGAGCTTGCCGTCGTCCAGCAGCAGCGTCGTGCCGATGCCCGCGGCCTGGATGATCTCGGGGTGGGGCAGCTGCACGCGGCGGACGTCGCCTGGCGTCGGCGAGAGGTCGAGGCGGAAGGGCTGGCCGGTCTGCAACTGCACCCGGCCTGCCTGGAACTTGCCGACGCGCAGCTTCGGGCCCTGGACGTCGGCCAGGATGCCGATGGGCCGCTCCGTCTTCCGCTCGAGCGCGCGGATGATCGCGATCCGTTCGGCGTGGTCGGCATGGCTGCCGTGGCTGAAGTTCAGCCGGAAGACGTCGGCGCCGGCGCGGAACAGCCGCTCGATCACCTCGGCGGAGGAGGAGGCCGGGCCGAGGGTGGCGATGACCTTGGTGCGCCGCCGCCGGCGCAGCGGCATCCGCTGTGTCGTCCGCAAGGTCGAGAGCTCCCGCCGGTCGGGCGGCAGGGCCGCGGCCAGGGTCCCGAGATCCGGCCGGACCGCCTCGGGCGCCAGGTTCAGCGCCCGCGCGACCTCGGCAATGCGGTCGTCGGGGACGCGCTTCCACTGGCTGACGGCAGCGGTGGAGATGCCGAGCGCGGTCGCGATGCGGGTCACGGCGCCGCGCTGGGCGAGAAGGGCTTCGAGGGCAGGGTCACGCATGCGCAAACCTTAGCGTCTCTAAGTCTAATAGTGTATGAAAATCCTTTATCTTAGTTTTGTTAAGTTTCGGCGGCCTCAGGGCCCGTCCCACAAGGGCCAGCCATCGTGTGTGGCCGATCTGCCACGGGTGATGCGAATTGGCCGCGCGCTTGCCGCCAAAACGTGGGAACCGCGTTGGATGCGCACAAACCCATACCCGGAGACCCGGCATGCGACTACGGACCGCCCTGCTCGCCACCACCATCCTCGCCCTTCCCGGCGTCGCGAGCGCGCAGAACTACAACCCGAACCTGGTGCGCGGCGTCTACATCGCGGCCGGCGCCGGCGTGAACTGGCTGAACGACACGCCGATCAGCTCCAGCGGCTCGCTGTCCACCGCGCTCGGCCTTGCCGGCAGCAGCACCAGCGGGAACGTGGAGTACGATGTCGGCTGGGTTGGCGTGGTCAGCCTGGGCTACGGCTTCGGCAACGGCGTGCGCGTCGAGATCGAGGGCAACTACCGCCAGAACGACGTCAGCAAGATCAGCGGCTTCAACGGCCAGACCAGCAACGGCAGCGGCCGGGCGAACAGCTATGGCGTGATGGCGAACGCCTTCTATGACTTCGACCTTGGCCAGGGCGGCACCTTCGGCGGCTTCTCCATCGTGCCCTATGTCGGCATCGGCGCCGGCTATATCTGGCGCGAATACGACGGCATCCGCGCCAACGTGCTCGGCGGCACGGTCAACACCAGCGGCACCGACGGCCGCTTCGCCTACCAGGCGATCGCCGGCGTCGCCGTGCCGCTGACGCAATGGGCGCCGGGCCTCGCCTTCACGGCGGAGTACCGCTTCCTCGGCACGCTGGAATCCGACATCGACACCAGCTCGGGCGGCGGCACCTTCAGCGTCAGCCGCGGCACGACCAAGAGCGAGAACTACAACAACTCGATCCTGATCGGCCTGCGCTACGCCTTCAACGCGGCGCCGCCGCCGCCGCCGGTCGTGGCGCCTGCCGCGGCCCCGGCGCCGGCGCGCACCTATCTCGTCTTCTTCGACTGGAACCGGGCGGACCTGACGGACCGCGCGCGCCAGATCATCGACGAGGCCGCGACGAACGCGCAGCGCGCGGGCAGCGTGACCCGGATCGAGGTCTCGGGCCATGCCGACCGTTCCGGCACGCCGCAGTACAACCAGCGCCTGTCGGAGCGCCGCGCCCAGGTGGTTGCGCAGGAGCTCGAGCGGCGTGGCATCCCGCGCAGCGCGATGGTCATCCAGGGCTTCGGCGAGACCCGGCCCCTGGTGCCGACCGCCGACGGCGTCCGCGAGCCGCAGAACCGGCGCGTGGAAATCGTCCTGCGCTGATCCGCCTCGAGCCCGTGCCGATCGGATGGAAACATCCGATCGGCAGCTCGAGCTTGTTCCTGCCGGGGTGGAGGTTCGCGGAACCTCCACCCGCCTTCATGCGCTGCCCCGGGCGCCACAAGCCGGGGTTGCGACCATGCCTGATCTCCCGCCGTGAACGACGCGCCCTTCCGCGAAGCCGCCGCCGCGCTGCGCCCCGGTGTCGTGCTGCAGCGCCTGCCGCTTGACCGCGACGTCTCCGTCCGGCCGCTCTATCTGCGGGCCGAGGGCGGTCTTTCGCCGCAGGGCGCACGGGTCGTGGATGGGCGCCTGGTGCTGTCATCCGGCGCGGCAGTCTCCTTCGATACTTATTTCGGTGCCTACTTCGAACCGGCCTGGCGCGGTCCCGCGGGGATTGGCGCGCTGGTTCTCGACCTCGAAGGGCAGGGCAGGGCAGTGCTGCGGGTGGTCCGCCGCGATGCCACCGGCCGCGAGACGGCGTTGCACGAGGCCGAGGTTGCGCTGCCTGCCTCCGTCGCCGTGCCGCCGCCGCCGGCCGAGATCGCGGGCGGGCGGGTCTTCGCGGAACTCCTCGCGGCCGACGATTGCGAGGTCACGGCGCTGTCCTGGCGCGCGCCGGATGCGGTGCTGCAGGCGGTCTCGCTGGTCGCGGTGATCTGCACCTTCGGCCGCGAGGCGCAGCTTGGCGCCGCGCTCGGCTCCATTGCCGCCGAGCCGCAGGCTTATCGCGACGTGCGCTTCGTCGTGGTGAACCAGGGCGCGGCGGGGCTCGCCGCGCATCCCGACATCGCCGCGCTGCCCGACGTGTTCCGCGCGCGGCTGCAGGTCATCGAGCAGGGCAACTTCGGCGGCTGCGGCGGCTTCACCCGCGGCATGCTCGCCGCGCTCGACACGCCTGGCGCGACGCATCTGCTGCTGATGGACGACGACATCGCGGTTGAGCCCGAGGCGCTGCGGCGGACCGTCGCCTTCCTGTCCCTCGCCGGGCCGCGCGTCGCGCTCGGCGGGCAGATGCTCGACCTCTATCGCCCGGCCGACCTGCACGAGGCCGGGGCGCGCGTGGATCCCCGCACGCTCTGGCTGCGCCCGCTGCACTACCGCGTGCCGATGGAGCCGCGCGACGGCCTGGATCGGCTCATCGCGCCGGAGCCGATGCATTATTCCGGCTGGTGGTGGTTCGCGCTGCCGCTGGATCTGGTGCGGGAGGCCGGGCTGCCCGTGCCCTGCTTCATCCGCGGCGACGACGTGGAATTCGGGCTCAGGCTGCATGGGATGGGCGTGCCGACGCTGTCGGTGCCCGGCATCGGCGTCTGGCACGAGCCCTTCTACGCCAAGCTGCATGGATGGCAGGGCTATTACGAGTTGCGCAACGCGCTGATCTACGGGGCGCTGCACTTCCCCCGCCCCGCCCGCGCGATCGCGGCGCGGGTGGCGCGCGAGCTTGTCGGCCACCTCCTGACATTCCGATATCACGGTGCCGGGCTCGCGCTGCGCGCGGCCGAGGACTGGCTGCGCGGCCCGGCGCTGCTGCAGGTCCCGCCGGACCGGCTGCACGCGGAGGTCGCTGCGCTGCGCAAGGACTATCCCGCCGCGACGCTGGCGCGCGGCCTCGTGGCACCGGACCTGGCATTGCCGCGCGACCCCGCGACGCGTGCCGGCTACGCCTGGCGGATGCTGCGCGCGCTGCTGCGCAATGCGACCCTGCCGGACCGCGATGCGCCGCCGCGCCGGATCGAGGGCGGCGACATGGTGTGGTTCCGCCTGGCGGAGGCCGACCACGTTGCGGTGGACACCGGCGCCGATCCCGCCCTGCCGCTGTTCAGGCGCGACCGCGCGACCTTCAGGCGACAGGCACGCGACGCGCTGCGCATGGTGTGGCGCCTGTGGCGCGAGGGGGACGCGGCGAGCCTGGCCTGGCGGGCGGGTCGGGCGGACTACACCTCGGTGCCGTTCTGGCGGCGCTACCTCGGCATGGAGGCGACCTCCGCCACGCCGGACCGGCCCGGCGACGGCGGGAGTGCGGCCGCTGCTACCCCACCAGCACCGCCCGGAAATCGTTGACGTTGGTCAGCGTCGGCCCGGTGACCAGCAGGTCGCCGAGCGCGTGGAACAGGCCCCAGCTGTCATGCGCCGCGAGCTCCGCGCGGGGATCGAGCCCCGCCGCCCGCGCGCGGGCCAGCGTCTCCGGCGTCGCGATCGCACCGGCATTGTCCTCGGACCCGTCGATGCCGTCGGTGTCGCCCATCAGCGCCCAGATGCCCGGCGCGCCAGCCAGCGTCACCGCGCAGCCCAGCAGGCATTCCGCGTTGCGCCCGCCGCGGCCGCCGCCCTCGCGCCCGATCGTCACCGTGGTCTCGCCGCCGGAGAGCAGCACGCAGGGCGCGCCCACCGGCGAGCCATGCGCGCGCGCCGACAGCGCGATCCCGGCCAGCACCTTGCCGAGTTCCCGCGCCTCGCCCTCCAGCGCATCGCCCAGGATCAGCGGTGCGAGGCCCATTCCCTTCGCTGCCTTCGCCGCGGCTTCCAGCGCCATCCGCGGCGTCGCGATGAAGCGGTACTCCGCGCCGGCCAGGCGCGGATCGCCGGACTTCGGCGTCTCGCTCTCCGCGCGCGCGAGATGCGCCGTCGCGGCTTCCGGCAGAGCCATGCCGTAAAGGGAAACGAGAGCCCGCGCATCCGCGAAGCTGGTGGGATCCGGCACCGTCGGGCCCGATGCGATGGACGCCGGATCGTCTCCCGGCACGTCGGAGATCGCGAGCGTCACCACCCGCGCCGGCGCCGCCGCCAATGCCAGCCGCCCGCCGGAGAAGGCCGAGAGGTGCCGCCGGATGCAGTTCATCTCATGGATGTTCGCGCCGGAGGCCAGCAGCGCCTTGTTCACCGCCATCAGCTCCGCAAGCGACAGCCCGTCGGCGGGAAGCGTCGTCAGTGCCGACCCGCCGCCCGACACCAGGAAGAGCACGAGGTCATCCGCCGTCAGCCCCGCCACGGCGTCCAGGATCCGCCGCGCGGCATGGGCGCCCGCGGCATCGGGAACCGGGTGGGAAGCCTCCAGCACCTCGATCCGGGACGTGGGATGGCCGTGCCCGTAGCGCGTGACCACGACCCCGGAGAGCGGGACGTCCGGCCAGGCCGCTTCGACCGCGGCCGCCATCACCGCGGCCGACTTGCCGGCGCCGACCACCACGACGCGGCCCCTCGGCCTTTCCGGCAGGTGCCGCGCCAGCACTACGCGGGGATCCGCGCTGGCAACCGCGGCGTCGAACAGCGCCCGCAGCGCGGCACGGGCCTTGGCGTCGTCCCAGGTCATCGGCGGCTTCCCTTCCTCGCTCCCATCATGCCGCGAACCCGGAAGGGGCGACAGGGATTGTAAAATGCATCGTGGTATGGAAGAATCTGCGCGGACGGAGGAACCCCCTTGGGCCCATCACGCGCCGAGCGCGCGCAGGATCTCCCGGCTGGCCCTGGTGCGGTGTGCCGCGACGGCAGCCCGTGCGCCCTCGGCGTCGCCCGCGGCGAGCGCGGCCAGGATCGCCTGGTGCTCCCGGGCGGAGTCCTGGGGCGCCGGGCGGCGTGCCGCGGTGGTGCTGCGGGCGCGCTGGGCCTGGTCGGCGGCGGTCTCGGCCAGCCGCGCGAGCTTGGGGTTCCCGCTGCCGGCAAGCAGCGCGCGGTGGAAGCGGTCGTCGCCCGCTGCCCAGGCGGCGCGGTCGTCGTGCGACAGCGCGACCTCCATCTCCGCCGTCGCGGCGCGCATGGCATCGAGCGTCGCCACGGCACCGACGCCGCGCGTGGCGAGCAGCGCGGCGGCGGTGCCTTCCAGCGCGATGAGCACCTCGTAGGTCTGCCGGAGGTCCTCGGGATCAATCGGCAGCACGCGCACGCCACGGCGCGACAGCACGCGCAGGAAGCCCTCGTGCTGCAGGCGAAGCACGGCCTCGTGCACCGGTGTGCGGCTCATGCCGAGCTGGTCGGCAATCGCCTGCTCCACGGCCTCGTGACCCGGCGGCAGGGTGCCTTCCAGGATGCTCGCCTTCAGCGCGGCGTAGGCGGATTCCGCCAGGCTTGGCCGCGCCCGGGCGGGCTCGGCGGGGCGCACTCTAAGACGCGGCTCTGTTTCCATGCCGCCACGCATACCACCTTCCACCACAGCGACCGAGGACCCTGACCCATGCGCCGCCACCGCATCGCCGCCATCCCCGCCGACGGCATCGGCAAGGAAGTCATCCCCGCCGGGCTCGAGGTGCTGCAGGCCCTGTCCGAGCGCGGCGGCGACTTCGTCCTGGACGTCAAGGACTTCCCCTGGGGCAGCGACTACTACCGCGCCACGGGGCGGATGATGCCGGAGGACGGGCTGGAGACGCTGAAGGGCTTCGACGCCATCTTCTTCGGCGCCGTCGGCGACCCCGGGCTGCCGGACGACATCACGCTCTGGGGGCTGCGGCTGAAGATCTGCCAGGGCTTCGACCAATACGCCAACATCCGCCCGACCCGCGTGCTGCCCGGCCTGACCAGCCCGCTGCGGGAGGTCGCGCCTGGCGACATCGACTGGGTCATCGTGCGCGAGAACAGCGAGGGCGAGTATGCCGGCCATGGCGGCCGCGCGCATCGTGGCCACCCGGAGGAGGTCGCGACCGAGACCGCGATCTTCACGCGCGCCGGCGTCACCCGGATCATGCGCACCGCTTTCAAGATCGCGGCGTCCCGCCCGCGCCGGCTGCTGACGGTGGTGACGAAGTCGAACGCGCAGAAGCACGGCATGGTGCTGTGGGACGAGATCGCCGCCGAGGTGGCGCGCGATTTCCCGACCGTGACCTGGGAGAAGGAACTGGTGGACGCGATGGCCGCACGCATGGTGCGGCGACCCCGCAGCATCGACACCGTCGTCGCGACCAACCTGCACGCCGACATCCTGTCCGACCTGGCGGGCGCGGTCGCGGGGTCGCTCGGCGTCGCGCCGACAGCGAACCTCGATCCCTCGCGCCGGCATCCCTCGATGTTCGAGCCGATCCACGGCTCCGCCTTCGACATCACGGGCAAGGGCGTCGCCAACCCCGTCGCCACCTTCTGGACCGCGGCGATGATGCTGGAGCACCTCGGCGAGGACGCCGCGGCGAAGCGCCTGATGACCGCGGTGGAGCGCGTCTGCGCGGACGGCGTCCTGACCGCCGATGTCGGCGGCAAGGCCACGACGGCCGAGGTCACCGACGCCGTCTGCGCGGCGATCCGCGGAGCGAACTGACAACGTGCATTGACCGCATCGGCGCCCGCATGCGCCGATGCGACAGCAAAGCCGGAGGAAACGAGACATGAGCACCACCCGCCGCACGCTGCTGGCCAGCGCGCTAGCCTTGCCGTTCATCGGCGACCGCGCCACGGCCCAGGGCGTGCCTTCGCGTCCCATCACGGTGACCGTGCCCTTCGCGGCCGGCGGGCCGACCGACCTTATCTCGCGCATGGTCGCGGAGGGCATGGCGCGCGACCTCGGCCAGTCCGTGGTGGTGGAGAACGTGACGGGGGCCGGCGGCACGCTCGCGGCCGGGCGCGTCGCGCAGGCGCGGCCGGACGGGACGACGCTGCTCGCGCACCATATCGGGCTCGCGACCACGGCGACGCTCTATCGCCGGCTGCCCTTCAGCGTGACGGAAAGCTTCGCGCCGCTCGGCCTCGTCTCCGACGCTGCGATGACGATCGTGGCCAAGCCCGACTTTCCCGCCACCGACCTGCGCGGCGTTATCGCCGTGATCAAGCGGGAAGGCGAGAAGCTGAACATCGCGCATGCCGGGCTCGGCGGCGCGAACCAGCTGGGCGGCATGCTGCTGCAGGCCACCGCCGAGACGAAGATGACCACCGTCGTCTTCCGCGGCAGCGCGCCCGCGATCACCGAGGTCATGGCCGGCCGCATCGACCTGTTCGTGGACCAGGCGACCAACACCGCGCCCTTCCTGCGGGACAACCGGATCAAGGGCTATGCGGTGACGCTGCCGGAACGCGTGCCGGGCCTGGACCTGCCCACGACGGCGGAGGCCGGCTTCCCCGCCTTCTCCATGTCGACCTGGCACGGCATCTACGGCCCCGCCGCGCTGCCGCAGGAGATCCAGAACCGGCTGAACGCCGCGATCAAGGCCGCGCTGCGCGACGAAAGGCTCCGCGCCCGCTTCGCCGAGGTCGTGACCCAGCCGGCGACCGACGAACGTTCCTTCATCCCCTTCCACCGCCGCTTCCTGGTGGAGGAGGTCAATCGCTGGCGCCCGATCATCCAGGCGAACGGCGAATACGCGGATTGACCGTGCGGGCCGGGCTCAGCCGTCCCACGCCTGCACCGTCAGCTGCTTCACGATCCGCCCGTCCCGGAGCTGAAGCGTCATCGCCGCGACGACGTTGCAGCCATCGGGATAGGCGCAGCGCTCCACGAAGGCGGCGCGGCCGTCGCCCGCGACCTCGTCGGTGACGGTGTGGGTCATGGCGCGGCCGCAGACGTCGCGCAGATGCGCCTCGATCGCCTGGCGGCCCTTGAGGCGCATCGGCGCCTTCGGCGGCCGGTCGCGGTCCACGATCTCCATCTCGGCGTCCTCGGCATAGAGCGTGATGAGCGCCTCGGCGTCGCTGGTCTCGATGGCGCGCTTCATGGCACCGAGGTCGAAGCTGGCCGGCCTCGTGCCGGCAGCGGTCTGCGTCATGGCCCGATCCTCCCGCGCGGCGGCCGTCAGGAGCGGCCGCGCGGTCCGATCCTACACCCCCGGGGGTCGGGCAGCGGCTCGCATTTCCGCGCGCGGCGGGAGGTTGGCGGCGGGGCGGGGCTGCACCAGATTGCAGTCGAGAAGGAGACCCCCATGCCCATCCCCGATCTCGACAAGGCGACACAGACCGAGCTCGAGGCCGCCGCCTTCCGCCGCCTGGTCGAGCACCTCCGCGAGCGCAGCGACGTGCAGAATATCGACCTGATGAACCTGGCGGGCTTCTGCCGGAACTGCCTCAGCCGCTGGTACCGCGAGGCTGCGGAGGAGAAGGGCATTCCGCTCGCAGACCCCGACGCGCGCGAGATCGTCTACGGCATGCCCTACAAGGAATGGCAGGCGAAGCACCAGAAGGAAGCCACCGCCGAGCAGAAGGCGAAGTTCACCGCCGCCAGCCCGGGGCATTGAGTAACCCGCCAAAGCGTGGCACGACCCGCCCCCTTCGCGTGGGGGACCAGCGGGTGAGCGACACCGAGACCGAAGCCAAGGCCAGCCGCAAGCGGCAGAAGGACGACGACACGGATGTCGGCGGCATCGCCGCCGATCGCCTGCGTTCCATCGTTGAGCGCATCGAGCGCCTCGAGGAGGAGCGCAAGGCGCTCGCCGGCGACATCAAGGACATCTTCGCCGAAGCGAAGTCGGCCGGCTTCGACGTCAAGGTGATCCGCCAGATCATCAGCCTGCGGAAGAAGGAACCCGCCGAGGTGGAGGAGCAGGAGACGCTGCTCGACCTGTACCGCCGCGCCCTCGGCATGTGATGGCGGAGCGCGCGAGCGAATACCCGCGGCCGCCGCGGCTGGAACGCAGCGACCGGCGCGTGCGCGTCGTCCTCGGCGGGCAGACCATCGTGGACAGCCGCGACTGCTGGCGCGTGTTGGAGACCTGGCACCCGCCCTCCTGGTACATTCCGGCCGAGGCCTTCGCCCTGGGTAGCCTGGCGGGGGCGGCGGGCAGCAGCCATTGCGAATGGAAGGGCAAGGCGCGCTACTTCGACCTTGTCGCCGGCGGGAAGGTCGTGCCCCGCGGCGCCTGGTCCTATCCCGACCCGACGCCGGAATTCGCCGCGATCGCCGGCCATGTCGCGCTCTATCCCGGGCGCGTGGATGCCTGCTTCGTGGACGACGAGCAGGTCGTCCCGCAGCCCGGCGATTTCTACGGCGGCTGGATCACCAGCGACGTCGAGGGGCCCTTCAAGGGTGCCCCCGGCACCAGGCACTGGTAGGAGCCCCGATGTTCTATGAGCCCAGGCACGGCCACGGCCTGCCGCATGAGCCACTGAAGGCGATCGTCGCGCCACGGCCGATCGGCTGGATCTCGACGCTTGACGCGAAGGGGCGGCGCAACCTCGCGCCCTACAGCTTCTGCAACATGATCCAGACGCGGCCCGCGCTGCTCGCCTTCGGATCCGACGGGCTGAAGCACTCGGCGGCCAATGCGACGGCGACGGGCGAGTTCGTCTTCAACCTCGCGACCCGGCCGCTCTTCGATGCGATGAACGCGTCCTCGGCCACGCTGCCGGACGGCGAGGACGAGTTCGTCCATGCCGGGCTCGAGGCCGCGCCCTGCCACCTCGTGAAGGCCCCGCGCGTAGCGGCCAGCCCCGCCAACCTGGAATGCAAGGTCGTGCAGTCCATGCCGCTCAAGGACCTCGACGGGCACGAGTTCGGCGGCTGGCTAATCATCGGGCAGGTCGTCGGCGTGCACATCGCGGACTGGGCGCTGAAGGATGGGCGCTTCGACATGCTCGGCGTGCGCACCATCGCGCGCTGCGGCTATCGCGACTATGCCGAGGTCACGACGATCTTCGAGGCGCTGCGCCCGACCGATGGCGGGCAGTACGTCGCGGGTCAGCGCGATCTCTGATCGAGGCGCCTGACCGCCACCCATAGCAGCGCCGCGCAGACCAGGGGCGCGACCGGCACCCCTGGCCAGGTGGCGAGCGGCCGCGCCACGAAGGGCAACACGAAGCCCGCGAGCAGGACGATCCGCTCCCAGGGCAGCCAGCCCTCGCGCAGCGCCGCGCGCAGCACGAAGGCCAGCGGCAGGCCCAGCAGCAGCAGGTCGTAGTCCAGCAGGAATGGGCTGACCAAGGGCGTCGCCGCCGCGGTCGTGGCCATCTCCGCGATGCCGCCGGGCCGCCGGCGCAGCCGCGGCAGCAGCACCGCAAGCACGCCCAGCGCGACCACGCCCTGGACGCCCCAGGCCAGCGCCGCGCCGCCGCCGAGAAGCCGTACCGCGGCGAAGACGCTCGCCATCTTCTCGTGTCCGACGAGCCCGTCCTCCAGCGTCGCGCGCGCCATCCGCGAGAGCGCCAGGAACGCCTCCCAGGCGTCCCATCCCAGCGCCAGCGCCGACACCGCGGCGAAGCCTACGGCGCCGGCCGCCGCCGCGGCGATCGCGCGCCAGCGCCCCGCCGCCACCCAGGCCAGCGGCACGACGATCGCGAGATGCGGCTTGATCGCGAGACCCGCGATGCAGAGCCCGGCCGGCACGGCGCGGCGTTCGAGCAGCAGCGCCGCGGCGGTGAACAGCGCCGCCGTCAGGAAGGCGTTCTGGCCATGCGTCACCGTCACCCATACCGCGGGGAAGGCCAGGATGGGCAGCACCGCCCAGCCTTCCGGCAGCAGCGCGCGCGTCACCCGCCACCACCCCGCGAAGCTCAGGCCGAGCCAGGCCGGCAGCGCCAGCGCATAGGGCAGCAGCCCCAGCGGAAGCAGCAGCAGCAGGAAGGGGGGCGGGTAGAAGAAGGCATACCATTCGGTGTCTGGTCCGAAGGCCGTGCGCTGCGCGGCGTGATGCGCCGCCTGGCTCCAGGCTTCGGCGGCATGACCTTCGAAGGCGAAACGGGCGGCGGTCCAGAAGCTGGCGAAATCCGTGCCCACCGGCCGCCCGGCGGGGTCCAGCGGGAAGTCGCCGGACAGCAGGTATCCCGCCATTGCGACCTGGCCCGCGAGCAGCATAGAGCACCAGGCGCGGGCGCGCCCGGCGTTCATCCAGGTGGCGTCGCGCAGCACGGCTCAGCCCTTGCCGTGCAGCCCGGCCACCACCTCGGCATGCGCCTCCAGCACCACGCGGCGCTTGACCTTCTGCGTCGGCGTGAGCTGCCCGTTCTCCACCGAGAAGGGCTCGACCGTCGCGGTCCGCCTGATCCGCTCGATCGTCGCGAGCTTCGCGTTCACGCGCGCCACCGCGTCGGCGACCTTCGCCTCCATCCCGTCGGTCGGGACTATCAGCGCGACGATGCCAGGCTGGCCCTCGCCGGCGACGACGGCCTGGTGGATCTCGGGCTCGGCGGCGAGCAGCGCTTCCAGCTTCGCCGGGCTCACCATGTCGCCGCCCAGCGTCTTGATGAAGTCGCGCTTGCGGTCGGTGATGCGGATGCGGCCGTCCTCCATCTCCGCGATGTCGCCGGTGTGCAGCCAGCCATCCTGGATTGCCCGCGCGGTCGCCTCGGGCTGGTTCCAGTAGCCGTCCATCACCAGGCCGCCCCTGACGCAGAGCTCGCCATCCTCGGCCAGCTTCACCTCGACGCCGGGCAGGGGCGGCCCGACCGTGTCGCGGCGGTTGTTCCATGGGAGATTGACGCTGATCACCGGCCCGGCTTCGGTCTGGCCATAGCCCTGGATCACCGGCAGGCCGAGCGCGATGAAGAAGCCCGAGAGGTCCGGGTCGAGCCTGGCACCGCCCGAGACCATGCAGAGCAGCCGCCCGCCGAAGCGTTGCCGCACCTTGTCGCGCACCAGCCGGTCCAGCGCCTTGTCCATCATCCAGCCCAGCGGCCCGATCGGCCTGCCGTCGAGCCGCTTCAGGCCGAGCTCCACCGCCTTGTGGAAGAGCTTCTCCTTCACCCCGCCTTCCTTTTCGACGCCCGCCAGCGTGCGGGCGCGCAGCACCTCGAACAGGCGGGGGACGGCGGTGACGACGGCCGGCCTGATCTCCTGGAACTCGGCGGCGATCCGGTCGGCGCCGCGGGAATAGACGACCTCGACGCCGAGCGAGGGCAGCAGGAAGCCGCCGACTGTGTGCTCGTAGCTGTGCGACAGCGGCAGGAAGGACAGGTAGCACTCGCCCTCGAAATGCAGGCGGTCGGCCAGCTGCGCCACGCCCTCGCGGTTCGCCAGCATGGCGCGGTGGGGGATCATGACGCCCTTGGGCGCGCCGCCGGTGCCTGAGGTGTAGATCAGGCAGGCAAGCCGCCCCGGCGGGATCTGCTCGACCTCCGCACGCAGCAGGTCGAGGTCGGCCGGGGTCGCCTCCAGCTCGGCCCAGGGGATGACGCGCAGCGCCGCGTCCTCCGGCGGCTCGATCGCGACCAGCAGGTCGAGGCCCTCGGCGAGTGCCGCCCCGGCCAGCACCTTCTTCCCCAGCGCGGCCGAGGAGACGATGGCGATCCGCGCCCCGGAGTCGCGCAGGATATGCGCGTGGTCCGACGGCAGGTTGGTCGTGTAGGTCGGGACGGTGACCGCGCCGATGGCCATCAGCGCGGTGTCGGCGATCACGAATTCGGGACGGTTCTCACTCACCAGCAGCACGCGCTCGCCCGGCCCGATGCCGGCGGCCCGCAGCCCCGCGGCGACCGCGGCGACCCGGCGGGCGAATTCAATCCAGGTGACGCGCTGCCAGGTCTTGGCCTGCCAGTGGCGCAGCATCGGCCGGTCGCCCCGGTGCACCGCGAGTTCGAGCATCATCTGGGGCAGGCTGTTCCACCTGACCCGCTTCCCCGGCTCCATGTTCCCCCAGCGCTCCCCTGGCCCTCGGCGCGCTTACGGCTTTTCGCGCAGCCCGGGCAGTCTATATCCAGGGCGACACGCCTCCGGACACAAGAGACCCCGTGACGATTTCCACCGATTTCCGCCCCGTGCCCCTGCGAGACACCGCCAGGCCCGGCGGGGCCGCGGCCGAGGCGCTGCCGGCCTGGGACCTCTCGGACCTCTACGCCTCGCCCGAGGACCCGCGGCTCGCCGCCGACCTCGATGCCGCGGAGAGCGAGGCCAAGGCCTTCCAGGCCGCCCATGCCGGTAAGGTCGGCACCATGCCGGGCGACGCGCTGGCTGCCGCTATTGCGACCTACGAGACGATCGAGGAGAGGCTCGGGCGGGCCATGTCCTATGCCCAGCTCGTCTTCTCGGCCGATGCGCAGGACGCCGCCAATGGCCGTTTCTACCAGACCCTGCAGGAGAGGGTGACGACGATCTCCTCCCACCTGCTGTTCCTGACGCTGGAGATCAACCGGCTGGAGGAGAAGACGCTGGAGCAGAAGCTGGCGGCCTCCGCCGCGCTGCGGCGCTGGCAGCCCTGGCTGCGCGACCTCCGCGTCTTCCGCCCGCACCAGCTCTCCGACGAGCTCGAGAAGCTGCTGCACGAGAAGGAGGTCACGGGCCGCGCCGCCTGGAACCGCCTGTTCGACGAGACCGTCGCGGGGATGCGCGTGACCGTCAGCGGCGAGGAGCTGACCGTCTCCTCCGCGCTGAACAAGCTCTCGGACCGCGACCGCGACGTCCGCGCGGCGGCCGCCGCCGGCGTGTCGGAAGCCTTCGGCGAGAAGGTGCGGCTGTTCAGCCTGATCACCAACGTGCTCGCCAAGGACAAGGAGATCATCGACGGCTGGCGCCACTACCCCCGCCCGACCAGCGCGCGCAACCGCGCCAACATGGTCGAGGACGAGGTGGTGGACGCGCTGGTCACCGCGGTGACGGAAAGCTTCCCGCGCCTGTCCCATCGCTACTACGGCATGAAGGCGAAGTGGCTCGGGCTTGAGAAGCTGAAGCACTGGGACCGCAACGCGCCGCTGCCTGACCAGGACGACCGCGTCATCCCCTGGCCCGACGCGACGAAGCGCGTGCTGGACAGCTACGCCGCCTTCAGCCCGGACCTGGCCTCGCTGGGGCGGCGCTTCTTCGACCGCCCCTGGGTGGATGCGGCGCTGCGGCCGGGCAAGGCCAGCGGCGCCTTTGCCCATCCGACGGTGCCCTCGGCGCACCCCTATCTGCTGGTGAACTACCACGGCAAGACGCGGGACGTGATGACGCTGGCGCATGAGCTCGGCCACGGCGTTCACCAGATCCTGGCGGGCGAGCAGGGCTACCTGATGTCATCCACCCCGCTGACGCTGGCCGAGACCGCGTCGGTCTTCGGCGAGATGCTGACCTTCCGCGCGCTGCTGGACGCCGAGACGGATCCGCGCCGCCGACGCGGGCTGCTGGCGTCCAAGGTCGAGGACATGCTGAACACCGTGGTCCGCCAGATCGCCTTCTACCGCTTCGAGGCGCTGCTGCACGACGAGCGCAAGAAGGGCGAGATCGCGCATGAGCGGATCGGCGAGCTCTGGATGCAGGTGCAGACGGAAAGCCTCGGCCCGGCCTTCGACTTCACGCCGGACTACAGCGTCTACTGGGCCTACATCCCGCACTTCGTGCACACGCCGTTCTACGTCTACGCCTATGCCTTCGGGGATTGCCTGGTCAACGCGCTGTATGGCGTGTTCCGCGAAGGGCATCCGGGGTTCCAGCAGAAATACCTGGAGATGCTGAAGGCGGGCGGGACGAAGCGGCACAAGGAGCTGCTGGCGCCCTTCGGGCTCGACGCGTCCGACCCGGCTTTCTGGCACAAGGGATTGGACGTCATCGCGGGCTTCATCGACGAACTCGACAGGGCCGCGTGATGAGCATCCAAGATATGCGGCCAGCGAAGCTGGCCGAGGCCGCGAACGCGGCCCGGTGCCGGTGCGGCGAGCCAAGCGAAGCGCCGGCGCCTGAGGGCGACATGCGACAGCATGTCTCGGCACGCGCATGAGCGGCAACAAGGACTCCACGCTGTTCGGCGAGATGCGGCGGATGGTCCGCACGTCGGGTGCGGTCGGCGGCATCGCCGCGCGCGTGGCGGGCGAGCGCTTCCTCGGCATCAAGGCCGACAAGAACGCGCATGCCGAGAGCCTCAAGCAGGTGCTCGGCGGGCTGAAGGGCCCGCTGATGAAGGTGGCGCAGTTCCTCGCCACCGTCCCCGAAGCCCTGCCCGATGAATACGCGCAGGAACTCGCCACGCTGCAGTCGAACGCGCCGCCCATGGGCTGGGCCTTCGTGCGCCGGCGCATGCAGTCCGAGCTCGGCCCGGCCTGGCAGCAGCGCTTCGCGACCTTCGGCCAGGAAGCCGCCGCGGCCGCGTCGCTCGGCCAGGTGCATCGCGCGACGCTGCCCGACGGGCGCGATGTCGCGTGCAAGCTGCAGTATCCCGACATGCCGAGCGTGGTCGAAGCGGACCTGCGCCAGCTCAAGATCGCGTTGCAGCTCTACCGCCGCATGGACAACACCCTCGACAACGAGGAGGCCTACACCGAGCTCGCCACCCGACTGCGCGAGGAGCTGGACTACACGCGCGAGGCCTCTCACATGCGGCTCTACGGCGCGATGCTGAAGGACACGCCCGGCGTGCGCGTGCCCGAAGCGATCTCGGAACTCACCACGAAGCGCCTGCTGACGATGAGCTGGCTCGAGGGGCGGCCGATCCTCCGCCGGCTCGAGGAAGACCCGCCGCAGGAGGAGCGCGTCGCCTACGCCAAGGCGCTGTTCCGCGCGTGGTACGTGCCGTTCTACCGCTACGGTGTCATTCATGGCGACCCGCATCTCGGCAACTACCAGGTGCGCGCCGACGACGATCCGGATGTGCGCTTCGGCGTGAACCTCTTCGACTTCGGCGTCATCCGCATCTTCCCGCCGAGCTTCGTCAGCGGCGTCGTCATGCTGTACGAGGCGGTGCGCGACCACGACATCGACAAGGCCGCCGAGGCCTACCGGATCTGGGGTTTCAAGAACCTCAGCAAGGAAACGATGGAGGTCCTGAACGTCTGGGCGAAGTTCCTCTACGAGCCGCTGGTCGAGGACAAGGTCCGCACCATCACGCCGCTCGACGATCCGCAATACGGCCGGCGCATCGCGATGCAGGTGCATGAGGGGCTGAAGCGGACGGGCGGGGTGAAGATTCCGCGCGAATTCCCGCTGATGGATCGCGCCGCGATCGGGCTGGGTTCTGTGTTCTATCGCCTGCGCGCCGAGGCCAACTGGCACCGCATGTTCATGGAGTTGGTGCACGACTTCGCCGAGGCCGACGTCGCGGCGCGGCAGAACGCGGCGCTGGAGGCGGCGGGGGTGCCGACCGCGCCTTGATCGGCAAACTGCCGTCCATCGCTGCATTATGGCGTGGATCCCTACTTGGGGGGCGCGATCCCTGGACGGCCAAGGCCGGGAATTGTGCCGAGCTCGTGAACGCCAGGCCCAGTGCAGACTGACGCGTCGGTGCGGGCAACACAGACTTCCCCCGCCGATTCGCGTCCGGCGAAGCAGGCGAGAGGTCGGAAGCCCGGCAGATCCGCAAGCGCTTCCGGACCGGCCAATGCAAAGTTGGCTGCGGTTCCGACCTCGCCCAGCGCCCGCTGGCTTCGTGCCCAGTAGAACGGCACGCCGCGCCCAATCCATGAATTGCCGCCGGTCAGGAACCATGGCGTGCGATCGCCGTACAACACGAGTCCGCAAAGGTCGCTATGCCGGCGCAACTCGGCAGTGGCGAGCAGGAAATTCGTATTCTGCGTCCAGTGTGGCCGAGCGCCAGCGCTGGCGGCGGTTGCACCGCAGACTAAGATCCAGAGCGCGGTCGCATGCCTGACCAATTCGGTGGTACCGAGGCGGCCAGGCCGAAGACTCTCGCCTAGCCAACGCGCGAGACGCAGTGTGCCGAGACCGGCCACGATCAGCATTGGCGGCAAAGCCGGATAAATGTACGTGGCCTCCTTGGCAGCTAGTAGTGAGTGCGACAGCAGCACGACCGTCGCGGTCAAGGCCGGCAGCGGCGCCAGCGCTGCGCCGCGCAGGAAAAGCAGCAGCACGATTACGAAGCTCGCCCCCCAGTCGAGAAGGAGCTTCGCCACGTACCAGTACGGCGGAAGGACGCCGAACTCGTCGAATCTGCCGTCGACGAATGTGCGGTAGTGAAGCAGGACGGACTGGAAGACGATGCCTCCGCGGAGCGCATCGGTCGCGCCGAGCGCGACGACCGGCAAAAGCCCGCCGGCGACCGCTGGCAGCCAGCGCTCCCGCCACTCGGCCCGGCACGCCCACGCAGCGACGACAGCCGCGCCGGGCGTTGCCTGAAAACGAACGGTAACGACCAAGCCCAGCAATAGCCCGATAAGCGCGAAACGCCAGGGACGCGGTGCCGCTCCGGGCTCGACTGGTCGCGCCCAAGCGGCGGCGAAGCCCAAGGCCACCGTCAGAAGGTTCCCCGACTGCACCTCGGTCAGCGTCTTCGGCCCGAGCCAGACCAAGTCTGGCCAGAAGGCCACGATGGACCCGCAGAGGATCGCCCCGGCCGCGCGTTCCCGTTGCCAGCCGAACCACATCGCTACGATGACGGCGCCGACGGAGAGCAGCGAAAGGGTCGCTGCAATGAGCGCCAAGTATGCGCCGGGCCCCAGGCCGAGCCACTCCGAAACAGCCAGCAGCCCGGCAAGGAAGCCCGGGAAGATCGCAGGGCGCACGCCTTCGCGCCATTCCCAGGTCGTGATTCCCTCCCCAAACCAGAATCGAAAGGCCGGCTCCAGGGTCTGGAAGATTTCGTCGGGGCGTGCCGTCGTCGGCAACAGAACGGCGAGGCCCCATCGCAGCAGGAACGCGAGAACGACCAATCCGCCGGCAGCGAGCCAGAAGCGCGTGCTCGGCATGAGGCCGCGGTGGAGCAACGTCCCGCTCAACCCGCCACCAGCTGCGCCGCGATCCGCTCCACCGGCGCCGCCGCGTAGTCCCGCCGCATCGCCTCCACATCCGTCCAGCGCGCCTCGGGCCGGAAGCGGCGCGCGGTCCATGACAGGCGCACCTCCGCCGTCGCGAACGGCCAGGGCGAGACGGTCATGATCCCGTCGCCCTCCTCCAGCTTCAGCGGCACCTCCCCGCCACCCGCAAGCGGCGCCATGCCCGACCAGCCCAGCGTCGCGATGCCGCCGCAGGCCGCCAGGCTCAACGCGTCCGTCACCGCAACCAGCGCCGCGGCTGTCTCCATCTGCGCCTCGGTAATTCCCAGCGCCGCCATCAGCTGCGCCCGCAGCGCAGCCTGTTCCGTCTGGTAGGCCTCCGCCGCATCGGCATCCGCCGCGCTGACGCGATGCCGGTCCTGGTAGGCGCCGTAGATCCGCGTGCCGTGCCGGCTGACCAGCAGCCCGACCCAGGGGCCCCAACTCGCGATCGCGCGTCGCACCCCCTCGGCCCACATCGGCGCATGCGACGCGGCGCCGACCTGGCGGAACTGCGTCGGACGCCCGGTCGCCGCATCGAGCGTCGGCGCGGCCTCCCACCCCATCCAGGCTATGTCGTGCTGGGCGCAGGCGGTCGCGATCTCCTCAAAGGGGTCGGGCAGGGCGAAGCCCTTCGCCCCCCAGGCCCGGATCATCTGGCCCGAGACCAGGGCGTGCATGGGCTGGCTCACCGCCAGCCAGGAGCCATCGGGCAGGTCGCGGAACAGCATGGCGGGTCTCCCTCCGTCATCCGAAGATGGCGGATCGGGGGCACCTTCGTCATCCCTCGTTCCGGCCACCGTCGGCGCGACGCCTTGCCAGACCGCCCCGGGCCGGTCATATCGCGCCCCTCAGCCTCAACCGGGGGGTCTTCAGCAATGCGGGTAGCTGTCCTGCGCGAGCGGCGCGCGGCCGAGACGAGGGTCGCGGCAACGCCCGAGACGGTGAAGAAGCTCATCGCCCTGGGCTGCACGGTAGCCGTCGAGGCCGGGGCCGGCATGGCGTCGGGCATCCCCGACGCGCTCTACGGCGAAGCCGGCGCCGAGATCGCCGCCGACCCCGCCGCGGCGCTGGCCGGGGCCGGGATCGTGCTGGCGGTCCGCGCGCCCGAGGCCGCCGAACTCGCCCTCATTCCTCGCGGCGCGCTGCTGATCGGCACGCTGCAGGCCGACGCGGAGGCCGCGAAGGCCTACGCCGCGGCCGGGATCGACGCCTGCGCGATGGAAATGCTGCCCCGGATCACCCGCGCGCAGTCCATGGACGTGCTGTCCTCGCAGGCGAACCTGGCGGGCTACCGCGCGGTGATCGAGGCGGCCGACGCCTTCGACCGCGGCTTCCCCATGCTGATGACCGCGGCCGGCACCATCCCCGCCGCCAACGTCTTCATCATGGGCGCGGGCGTCGCCGGCCTGCAGGCCATCGCGACCGCGCGGCGTCTCGGCGGCCGGGTCAGCGCCACCGACGTCCGGCCCGCGGCGAAGGAGGAGATCAAGTCCCTCGGCGCCAGCTTCGTCGGCTACGAGGATGAGGAGAGCAAGGCCGCCCAGACCGCCGGCGGCTACGCGAAGCAGCTCTCGGCCGAGTTCTACGCCAGGCAGGCCGAGGTGGTCGCCGCCCATATCGCCAAGCAGGACATCGTGGTGACCACGGCCCTCGTGCAGGGCCGCAAGGCGCCGACCCTGGTGACGGAAGCCATGGTGAAGTCCATGAAGCCCGGCAGCGTGATCGTGGACATCGCATCCGATGCCGGCGGCAACGTGGCGCTGACGAAGCCGGGCGAGGCCGTGACGACAGAGAACGGCGTGAGGATCCTCGGCCATTCCAATTGGCCCGGCCGCATCGCCGGCGCGTCCTCGGCCCTTTACGCGCGCAACCTGCTGACCTTCCTGACCACCTTCTGGGACAAGGAGGGCAAGAAGCCCGCCCTGAAGGAAGACGACGAGATCGTGAAGGGCGTCGCGCTGACCCGCGCGGGCGCCGTGGTCCACCCCTCGCTGGCTGCCGCCTGAGGAGCACGCCGACATGTCGACCCCACAGCAGATCGCCAACGAGGCCGCGTCGCTTGCCGACCGCGCGGCGATGCTCGCCGAGCAGGCGCGCCAATTGGCGGAGCAGGCGGCACCCGTCGCCGCCGCGGCCGAGCCCTTCCTCTACCTCCTCACCATCTTCCTGATGGCCTGCTTCGTCGGATACTACGTGGTGTGGGGCGTCACGCCTGCGCTGCATTCGCCGCTGATGGGCCTGACCAACGCCATCTCCTCCGTCATCGTGGTCGGCGCGATCCTGGCGACAGGGCTTTCGGACAGCTACGCCGCGAAGTTCTTCGGCTTCCTCGCGGTCACGCTGGCCGCGGTGAACATCTTCGGCGGCTTCATGGTGACGCGCCGAATGCTCGCCATGTTCAAGAAGAAGGGGAGCTGAGCCGATGGCGACCACGCTCTCGACGCTCGCCTACCTCGTCGCGTCGGTTCTCTTCATCCTCGCCCTGCGCGGCCTGAGCCACCCCGAGACCAGCCGGCAGGGCAACCTGTTCGGCATGATCGGCATGGCGATCGCCATTGCCGCGACGCTGCTCAAGCCCGGCATGCATGTCGGCGGCATCGCGCTGGTGGTCGTGGGCCTGGCGATCGGCGGCACCATCGGCACGGTCGTCGCGCAGCGCATCCAGATGACGGCGCTGCCGCAGCTCGTCGCGGCCTTCCACAGCCTGGTCGGCATGGCCGCCGTCTTCGTCGCCGCCGCCGCCTTCTACGCGCCGGAGAGCTTCGGCATCGGCACGCCTGGCCATATCCACACGCAGTCTCTCGTGGAAATGTCGCTCGGCCTGGCGATCGGCGCCATCACCTTCTCGGGCTCGGTCATCGCCTTCCTGAAGCTCGCGGGGCGCATGTCCGGCGCGCCGATCATCTTCAACGGCCAGCACATGCTGAACGCGGCGCTGGGCGCGCTGCTGCTGATCCTGATCATCTCCTTCGTCGCGACGGGCAGCCCGATCCTGTTCTGGCTCATCGCGATCCTGTCCTTCGCACTGGGCTTCCTGCTGATCATCCCGATCGGCGGCGCGGACATGCCGGTCGTGGTGTCCATGCTGAACAGCTATTCCGGCTGGGCGGCGGCGGGCATCGGCTTCACCATCGGCAACCTGCTGCTGATCGTGACCGGCGCGCTCGTCGGCGCCTCGGGCGCGATCCTGTCCTACATCATGTGCAAGGGCATGAACCGCTCGATCATCAACGTCCTTCTCGGCGGCTTCGGCAGCGAGGGCGGCACGGCCGCGGCGGCCGCCGGCGCCGGCGACCGCGCGCCGGTGAAGGCCGGCAGCCCGGAGGACGCGGCCTACATCATGAAGAATGCGCAGAAGATCATCGTCGTGCCTGGCTACGGCATGGCCGTCGCCCAGGCCCAGCAGGTGGTGCGCGAGATGGCCGACCTGCTGAAGAAGGAAGGGGCGGAGGTCTCCTACGCCATCCACCCCGTGGCGGGGCGCATGCCCGGCCACATGAACGTCCTGCTGGCCGAGGCGAACGTCCCCTACGACGAGGTCCACGAGCTCGAGGAGATCAACCCCGAATTCGCGGAAGCGGACGTCGCCTACGTGATCGGCGCGAACGACGTGACCAACCCCGCTGCGAAGACCGACAAGTCCTCGGCCATCTACGGCATGCCGATCCTCGACGTGGAGAAGGCCAAGACGGTGTTCTTCGTGAAGCGCGGCATGGCGTCCGGCTATGCCGGCGTGGAGAACGAGCTGTTCTTCCGCCCGAACACGATGATGCTGTTCGGCGACGCGAAGAAGGTGACGCAGGAGATCGTCCAGGCGCTGCAGCGGTAGCGCCCGCCTCTCCGCGCGAGGACAGGCGGGGCTCGCCGGGCGAGACGCCCGTCGCGGCGAACCGAAACACGTGAAACCCGCCGCGACATACCCCCGTCACGAAACCCTGGCACTACCCCGGGCGTGGAGATCGCCATGCGCCCTGTCCTGTATCTCGCCTTCGCCTGGATCCTGGCCCTGACCGTCGCCAGCGCCTACGCGCTGAGTTGAGCGCTCGATCCCGTCACGTTCCGCGAGTTGGTGGTCGCGTCCGTCAGGGTGCGTCCGCTGTTTCGCGACGTCCGTCCTCGCCGCGGTCCTCGTTCAGCCGCCAGATTTCCTCGCTCAGCAGGCCGGCGAAGCCGATCCAGGCGAGGTAGGGCAGGGCGAGCACCGCCGCCGGCCCATCCACCCGCCGCGCGGCATCGGCCAGCGCCGCGGCATTCACCACCGTCGCGCCGGCCTCGACAGCCATCGCCGCGCGGTTGCGCCGCTGGAACCCCAGCCAGAGCCAGAGCGTGTTCAGCGCCTGCGCGCCGAACCAATGCGCCAGCGCCCGGCTGCGCGCGGCGCTCGGCTTCGCGCGCCAGAGCCGCCAGCCCGCGGCCGCGAGCGCCGCCCAGAGCGGGCCCCAGACCGCGAAGGCAGCGTCCGGCGGCGTGAAGGACGGCTTCTCCAGCCGCCTGTAGTAGCCATAGGTGCGGGGATGGATCGGCGCCGGCGACCAGCGTGCCGAGAGTGCGGCGGAGGCCACGAGCGCCCCGCCCAGCAGCACCGCCCCCAGCAGGGGATCCGCGCGACGCCCCATCGTTCTCTCCGTCGATTGCCGTGCCGGAACACCGAGGATCGGCCTCGGTTGCGCGCCGCCTGGCGTGACCGCGCCGCCTCAGGCCGCCCCCGCCGCCGAGCGGAGGTCGTGCCGCGCGAACCATTCGACGAAGGTCTCCGCCTCGATCCCGAGCGCCGCGTTGTCGGCGCCGTGCGCCAGCGCGTCCGGCGCCTGATCCAGGTGGCGGTAGAGCGCCGCGATGTCGTCGCCGGCCGGCGCGCCGAAGCTCGCGTTCAGCCCCTCCGCGAGCAGCGCGAGATCGAGCGGCGCGTAGCCCACGGGCTTGCCGAGCGCCTTGCCGAGCAGCGCGGCGACCTCCGGGCCGGTCAGCGCCTCGGGACCGGCGATGTCGAAGCCGCGGCCGGCCGCCTCGGCGCGCGTCGCCGCCTGCACCGCCGCCTCACCCAGGCTGCGGTGCGAGATCCAGCCGATCCGGATGTCCGGCGCCATCGGATAGGCGAAGACGCCCTGCTCGCGCGCGCCGCCGATCGCCCAGGGCTGCAGCAGATTGTCCATGTAGACGGTCGGCCGCAGCACCGCCGCGGGCACCGGCCCGGCCAGAGCCATCGCTTCCAGCGCGCGCAGCGACTCCGACACCGGCTTGCGCAGCCCGGGCAGCGGGCGCGAGGCCAGGTTGAGCACCACGCGGCCGACGCCGGCGCGACCCGCCGCGAGCAGCAGCGAGGCGAACCAGGCCTCCCGCACGGTGCGGCGATAATCGATGGGCGCCGTGACGACGAGCGCCGCGGCGCCGGCGAGCGCGGCATCCAGCGCCGCCGTATCGCCCTCCGGCACCGCGACGGGCGCGATGCCGGGCGCGGCCAGCGCCACGCCGCGCGCTGCATCGCGGGTCAGCGCGCGCACGCGCCAGCCGGCGGCAAGGAAGGCCCGCGCGATGGCGGCGCCCTGCGCGCCGGAGACGCCGGTGACGGCGGCGACGGGTGTGGTGGAGTCCATGGGCCGGATCCTTTCATCGCTGGTCCGGCCGCCCATCTAGTCGGGCGTCACCGCCGCCGACAGAAGGCAGTTTCATGGAACCCGGTATCCTCGCCGACACCACCGCGCGTCCCTTCCGTCGCCGCGCGCCGCTGCCGCAGGACTGCCCGAGCCCCGAGGATTGCCCGGTGCAGGTGACGCTCGATGTCATTGGCGGGCGCTGGAAGCCGCTGGCGCTCTATCACCTCCATGGCGGCATGCGGCGCTTCAACGAGCTCCGCCGGCTGATGCCCGGCGTCACCCAGCGCATGCTCACGGCCACGCTGCGCGAGCTGGAACGCGACGGCATCCTGCACCGCCAGGTCTTCCCCGAGGTGCCGCCGCGCGTCGAATACCGCTTGACCGAGCGCGGCCGCAGCCTGCGTCCGGTGCTGGAGGCGATGGCGCATTGGGGCGCGCAGCAGGCCGGCCCTGGTCCAGCCGCCGCGGCTCCGCGCTGAGCAAGCCCGCGAAGCCGATCCAGGCGGCGCGGAGACGGCCATCGGGCCGGCCGTCGGATTCGCGGCCCTGCCCGGCGGCGCGCGGAGGAAGAGCGCAGGTCTGATCGCTCCGCCCGCTCTTCTCCTCCCCCGCTGTTGCGGGCGAGGCCGGGAGGGGGGCCGCGCACGCCTGCAAAACGCGAAAAGGGCGCCGGCCCGTGGCCCGCACCCTGTCCGCGTTCATCGTTCCGGTAAGTCTATCGCCGGCCGGTTACCCCGCCAGCGACCCGGGGTTCAGAACCCCTCGCGCTCCAGGCGCTTGCGCTCCACCTTGCGGGCCCGGCGCACGGCCTCCGCGGCCTCGCGGGCGCGGCGCTCGGACGGCTTCTCGTAGTGACGGCGGAGCTTCATTTCACGGAACACGCCCTCGCGCTGGAGCTTCTTCTTCAGCGCCTTCAGGGCCTGGTCGATGTTGTTGTCGCGGACGACGACCTGCACGCGGCTCAACCTCCTTGGGTTGGGGTTCGGGTTAGAGGTACGCAAAAAGCGGGGTGCGGCTCCGGGCTCGCCCGGTGCCCCCCCGATACAGAGGCGGAGCGTCTAGCATGCCTTCACGGTCGCGGGGAAGGCCTCGCGAACGGGCCCGGAGGCATTACGTTAGGGCCGGACGCGTCCCGGACCCCCGCCATGGCCCTCCTGAAGATCGCCCGCATGGGCCACCCCGTCCTGTTGCAGAAGGCCGAGCGGGTGGAGGACCCGACCGCGCCGGAAATCCGCCGCCTGGTCGCCGACATGGCGGAGACCATGGAGGACGCCCAGGGAATCGGCCTCGCCGCGCCCCAGGTCCATGTCCCGCTGCGGCTCTTCGTCTGGCGCGGCGGGGCGGGAAACGCGATCGCGCTGATCAACCCCGAGCTCGAGCCCGTGGGCGACGCCACCGAGAACGGGTGGGAAGGGTGCCTGTCGATCCCCGGCCTCAGGGGCTGCGTGCCGCGATTCTCCCGCATCCGCTTCCGCGGCCAGGACATCGAGGGACGGCCTGTCGAGGGCGAGGCGGCGGGGCTTTCGGCCCGCGTCCTGCAGCACGAGAACGACCATCTGGACGGGGTCATGTATCTCATGCGCATGACGGACCTGTCGCTGCTCGGCTTCACCGACGAGATCGCCAGGGCCGCGGTGGCCGCGCGCAACGAGGAGAAGGCCCAGGGGACGGCGGCATGATCGAACGCAGCGAGGAACGCGACCAGGCGATCCGCGCGGCGCGGCCGCATGTGGCGGCGCTGGGCTGGACGAAGGCGGCGCTGGCGGCGGGGCTGCGCGACCTCGGCCTCGATCCTCTCGAGCAGGAGTGGCTGTTCCCGCGCGGTCCGGTCGAGGCGGTGGAGGCCTGGTGCGACCTGGCCGACCGCGAGATGGAGGAGGCGGCGCGCGGCGAGGACCTGCTGGACCTTCGCCTGCCCGAACGCATCCGGAGGGTGATCGCGATCCGCCTGGCGATGAACGGGCCGTGGAAGGAAGCGGTGCGCCGGGCGCTCGCCCTGCAGTCCCTGCCCTGGAACCTGCCTTCCGCGCTGCGAACCGTGGCGCGGACGGCCGATGCCATGTGGGCGGCCGCCGGCGACACCTCGGCGGATCTGTCGTGGTACACGCGGCGCGGGATCCTGGCCGGGATCTACGGCGCGACGCTGGCCTTCTGGATGCAGGACGACGAGCCCGGCTTCCCCGCCACGCTGGCCTTCCTGGACCGGCGGCTAGCGGACCTCGCGAGGCTGCAGGGCCCGCGGAGGAAGGCGGCCTGACGCGTCGCAATATTTGATGTGGCTTGCGCTGGCGCCGCGCCCGGTCCAGGCGGTAGTGACGCAGCGACGCCACGGGCCGGGGGGCCTCGATTCGCAGGGCCGGCGAGGGTTGCCGGCCGTGGTGGCGACAGACAGGGGAGTTTCCGACGATGGCCCAGGCCACCCGCCGCAAGACCGGCTTCCGCGTGATGCTCGGCGCCGTTGCCGCCATGACCGCCGGCCCGGCCTTTGCCCAGGCCTGCCTGCAGCCCGCCGAGCAGCAGGGCTTCCACGTCCGCGCGCTGCAGAGCCAGCTGATGGTCGCGGCACTCGCCTGCGGCAAGCAGGACGACTACAACGCCTTCGTCCGCAAGTTCCAGCCGCAGCTCGCCAGCTCCTACAACAGCATCCAGGGCCATTACCGCCGGACCATGGGCGCGGGCGCCGGCCAGCGCGAGCTCGACCAGTACATCACCCAGCTCGCCAACGCGCAGTCGCAGGACGGTATCCGCGCCGGCTCGCATTACTGCCCGCTGGTCACGCCGCTCTTCACGATGGCCCTGGCGCAGACCGACGTGACGGGCCTCGCGAATTTCGCGGTCGAGCGGAACCTCGTGAACCCGATTGCGGCCAATGAGTGCTCGGGCGCCGCCCCGGCCACCCGCACCGCCGCCGCGACGCGCTCCTCCGCGCGTCGCTGACCGCGGTGGAATGACCGGCCGGGCCGAACGAGGCTAGAGCGCGACAGCGGCATGAAGCGGTTCTGGGACAAGGCGGACGTCGCCGAGACCGAGGGCCGCTTCTCCGTTACCCTCGACGGCCGCCCGGTCCGACTGCCGGGCGGGGCGCCGGTGCAGATGGAAAGCCGCGCGCTGGCCCAGGCGATCGCCGCGGAATGGCAGGCAGCGGGCGGGAGCAAGGGGCAGGAATTCCGTCCCGACGACATCCCGCTGACCCGCCTCGTCGGCACCGCGCGGGAACGCATCGCGCCCGACCCGGCGGCCACGGTCGCGGCGCTGGCGCGCTATGCCGAGACCGACCTGCTCTGCTACCGCGCCGAGGACCGCCGCCTGGCAGAGCGCCAGGCCGCGGAATGGGACCCCATCCTGGACTGGGCGGCGCTGACGCTCGATGCGCCGCTGCGCACGACCCAGGGCGTCATGCCAGTGGCCCAGCCGCCACAGGCGCTCTCGGCGCTGACGCGCGCGCTGGAGGCGCTGCCGGCGGTGGAACTTGCGGCGCTCGGCGTCGCCGTCCCGGCGCTGGGCTCCCTGGTGCTGGGCCTGGCGCTGGCGGCCGGGAGGCTGGGGCCCGGGGAAGCGCATGCCCTGGCCACGGTGGACGAGCGCTTCCAGGAGGAATTCTGGGGCCTCGATCCGGAAGCCGAGGCCCGCCGTGCCCGCATTGCCGCGGACATCGCGCTGGCGGCCCGGCTGATCACCCTGGCGCGCTCCTGATGGCCGCCCGCCTGCTCCGGATCGAGGGGCGGGTGCAGGGCGTGGGCTACCGCGACTGGATGCTGGAGGAGGCGACGCGGCTCGGCCTGCATGGCTGGGTCCGCAACCGCGCCGACGGCAGCGTGCAGGCGCTGGTGGCGGGGGAGGAGGGCGCGGTCCAGGCCCTGCTCATCGCCGCCCGCCGCGGTCCGGTGCTGGCGCGGGTGGACCGGATCGAGGAAGCGCTGGCCGAGGAACCCGCCGAGCCGGGCTTCCGCCGGCTGTCGACGCGCTGACCTTATCCCGCCCGCCCGCCGATTTTTCTTGTTCCGTCAACCATCCTGCCCTATTTGAAAACGGTCAGCGGGAGGCTTCCCGCCGCGCCCGGGCGCGTGAGCGGGTCCAGATGGGATCCGGACCGGACGCCAGAACGGCGCTGAAGCGCCACTTCCGACACCTCCAGGTGCTGCCCCCTTACGCGGGCCGCTCCGCACCCACCGACCGCGCCGGGAACCCCGTCGCGCGGCGGCATGAGCGGATTCTGTTTCTTGTCCTTCGACACCCTCGGCCTCGACGGCCGCATCCTCCAGGCCCTGACCGAGGAGGGCTACACAACCCCCACCCCCATTCAGGCCCAGTCCGTCCCCGCCGCGCTCGCCGCGCGCGACATTCTCGGCATCGCCCAGACCGGCACCGGCAAGACCGCCGCCTTCGGCCTGCCCCTGCTCCACCGCCTGGCGAATGCCGGCGGCCGCCCGCCCCGCGGCGGCTGCCGCGCGCTGATCCTCTCGCCGACGCGTGAGCTCGCCAGCCAGATCGCCGATAGCCTGAAGGCCTATGGCCGCCACCTCGGCCTGTCCGTGAGCGTGATCTTCGGCGGCGTCGGCTACGGGCCGCAGCGCCAGGCCCTCTCGCGCGGCATCGACATCCTCGTCGCCACGCCCGGCCGGCTGCAGGACCACCTCGACCAGGGCACGGCGCGGCTCGACCGGGTCGAAGCGCTGGTCCTCGATGAGGCCGACCAGATGCTGGACAAGGGCTTCTGGCCCGCGATCCGCCGCATCCTGCCGGTTCTGCCGAAGGAGCGTCACACGATGTTCTTCTCGGCCACCATGCCGGCAGAGGTCGCCAAGCTCTCCGCCGAGATCCTGAAGGACCCGCTGCGCGTGGAGGTGACGCCGGTCGCCACCACCGCCGAGAAGGTCGAGCAGAAGCTCATCTTCGTCGAGCAGGGCCGCAAGCGCGGTGTGCTGGCGGAACTGCTGCGCGCCGAAGGTGTCGGCCGCGCGCTCGTCTTCGCCCGCACCAAGCACGGCGCGGACAAGGTCGTGAAGAACCTCGCCGCCGACGGCATCCAGGCCAATGCGATCCACGGCAACAAGGGCCAGTCCCAGCGCGAGCGCGCGCTGGCGGAGTTCCGCAACGGCCGCGCGCCGGTGCTCGTCGCCACCGACATCGCCGCCCGCGGCATCGACGTGGACAACGTCACGCATGTCATCCAGCACGACATGCCCGACACGCCCGAGGCCTATGTGCACCGCATCGGCCGCACCGCGCGCGCCGGCGCCAGCGGCATCGCCATCGCGCTCTGCGCGCCGGATGAGCGGGAGAAGCTCTGGCAGGTCGAGAAGCTGATCCGCCAGGAGATCCCGCGCGAGGACCGGCGGCTCGATGTCGGCACGCCGATGCACCGCACGACGGGAAGGCCGGAGGCGATCAAGCCGGCTCGCGGCCAGCCGCAGCGCCGCCCGCAGCAGCAGGGCCGTCCGCAGCCTCATGCGCCGCGGCGCGACGGCAACCGCCCGCAAGGCGCGGCGTCGCCGCACAAGCCGCAGCAGCCGCGTGGCGTTGCCTCGTCCGCGCCGCGCGGCGGAGACGCGCCGATCCGCCGCCCGTCCCAGCCCGCGCAGGCCGAGCGCCATGCGGGTCCGGAGCGGAAGGACCGCGCGTGGCGCGACGCCGACTTCCGCGACGGCGGCACCGCACCCGCCTTCCTCCGGCGCCGCTGATGCCTCGGCGGACGGTCACGCCGACGGCGTGATCGTCCCCCGGCATTCCCCGAAGCCGATGCTCGCGCGGCCGGGCCGTGACGCTCGGGCGGTCATGACGATCTCGTCGCCATCCTCCAGGAAGCGCCGCGTCTCGCCGCTCGCCAGCGCGATTGCCTCCCTACCTCCCTTGGTGATCTCCAGCAGCGATCCCGGCGCCGCTTCGGTCGAGATCGTGCCGGTCCCCAGCAGGTCGCCCGCGCGCAGGTTGCAGCCGCCGCAGGCGTGATGGGCGACGAGCTGCGCCGGCGTCCAGTAGAGCGCCCCGGCATGGCCCGCCGAGAGCCGGTGCGGCGGCAGGCCCTTTTCCCGCAGGCCGGGCGTGACCAGGAACACCTCGAGCGCGAGATCGAGCGCGCCATGAGCCTGGTCGTGCCGGTCCCAGAGATACTCCATCGGCTTCGGATCGCCCTCCGGTCGCGCGGCCTGCGCCGCGCGGAAGGGCGCGAGCGCCTGCGGCGTGACGATCCACGGGCTGATCGTGGTGCAGAAGCTCTTCGCGAGGAACGGGCCGAGCGGCTGGTATTCCCAGCCCTGGATGTCGCGCGCGGACCAGTCGTTCAGCAGGCAGTAGCCCGCGATGTGCTGATCGGCCTCGGCGATCGGGATCGGCTCGCCGAGGTCGTTGCCGCCGCCGATCCAGATGCCGAGCTCGAGCTCGTAGTCGAGGTTGCGCGACGGGCCGAAGCTCGGCGCCGGGTCGGTCGCCGGCTTGCGCTGGCCCTTCGGGCGCCGCACCGGCGTGCCGGACGAGACGACCGAGCTCGCGCGGCCGTGGTAGCCGATCGGCACATACTTGTAGTTCGGCAGCAGCGGATTGTCCGGCCGCATCAGCTTGCCGACATTGGTCGCGTGCTGGATGCCGGCGTAGAAATCGGTGTAGTCGCCGATGCGCATCGGCACGTAGAGTGTGCAGTCATTCGCGGGAACGAGCGCCGCCCCGACCTCGGCGCGGTGCGAGGATCCGTCCTGCAACAGCGCGAAGACCTCGCGGCGCAGCGCGTTGCGGATCTCCGGCCCTTCCGACAGGAAATCGGCCCAGCCTTCGAGGAAGCGCGCGGCGTCCACGGCTTCCGCCACCTCGTCCTCCAGCAGGCGCTGATCCAGCAGGGCCTCGAGATCGAGGATCATGTCGCCGATGGCGATACCCATGCCGGGGCCTTCGTCCTCGTTCCGCTCGAACAGGCCGAGCGCGAGGTTCTGGATCGGGAAATCCGGGTGACCGTTCGCGCTGGCGACGAAGCTGCGCGCCTTGGGGTCATGGGTGTGGTCGAGCATCGGCCTTCCTCCTGCGCGGGAATGCTAGCCCGGTTGGCCGCCGCTTGCCCAACCATCCCGCCCGCGCCAGTGTCAGGGCAACAGGAAGGAACGCCATGAGCCTGCGCGGAAAAGCCTGCATCGCCGGCGCCTATGAGCACCCCACCCGCAAGGCGCCGGACAAGTCGGTCGCGCAACTTCATGCCGAGGTCGCCTTCGGCGCCCTGCAGGATGCGGGTCTGACGGTGGACGACGTGGACGGCTATTTCTGCGCGGGCGACGCGCCGGGGATGGGGCCACTCGCGATCGTGGAATATCTCGGGCTCAACAGGCTGCGGCACGTGGACAGCACCGACATCGGCGGCAGCAGCTACGTCGCCCATGTCGCGCATGCCGCCGCCGCGATCGCGACCGGCCGCTGCAACGTCGCGCTGATCACGCTGGCCGGCCGGCCGCGCAGCGAAGGCCAGGCCACGGGCACGGGCTCGCGGCCGCAGGACCCCAACATCCCCGACGACCAGTTCGAGATCCCGATGGGCCGCACCGTCGCGGGTGCCTATGCCATGTGCGCGATGCGCCACATGCATGAATTCGGGACGACGTCGGAGCAGCTCGCCTGGATCAAGGTCGCGGCGTCGCACCACGCGCAGCACAACCCGCATGCGATGCTGCCCAAGGTCGTGACCGTGCAGGACGTCGTGGAGAGCCCGCTGGTCGCCGACCCGCTGCATCGCCTGGATTGCTGCGTCATCAGCGACGGCGGCGGCGCGCTGGTCGTCACGCGGCCCGAGATCGCGCGCAGCCTGAAGCGCCCCGTCGTCACCGTGCGCGGCACCGGCGAGGCGCTGAAGAACCATGCCGGTGGCTACAACGACCTGACCTTCTCCGGTGCCCGCTTCTCCGGCGCCCGCGCCTTCGCGGAAGCCGGCGTCACGCCGGCCGACATCAAATACGCCAGCATCTACGACAGCTTCACCATCACCGTGCTGATCCAGATCGAGGACCTCGGATTCTGCGCCAAGGGCGAGGGCGGGAAGTTCGTGGCGGATGGCAACCTCATCAGCGGCGTCGGGAAGCTTCCCTTCAACACCGATGGCGGCGGCCTCTGTTCCAACCATCCCGCCAATCGCGGCGGCATGACCAAGGTGATCGAGGCGGTGCGCCAGCTGCGCGGCGAAGCGCATCCCGCGGTGCAGGTGAAGGGCTGCGACCTTGCGGTTGCGCATGGCACGGGGGGCCTGCTCGGCCACCGGCACGGCAGCGCGACGCTGATCCTGGAAAGGAGCTGACGTCATGTCGGACCGCACGATCCGGGCCCCGATCCCCGACCCCACGACGCAGCCCTTCTGGGATGCGGCGCGCGAGGGGCGATTCCTGATCGGATTGTGCCGCGACACCGGCCGGCACTTCTTCCCGCCGCGCGGCGTCTCGCCCTTCACGCTCTCGCCCAACGTCGAACTGGTCGAGGCAAGCGGGCAGGGCGTGGTCTACAGCTACACCGTGATGCGCACGAAGCAGCCCTACATCCCGGCGATGGTCGAGGTGGCGGAAGGGCCGCGGGTCTTCACCAACCTGGTGGACGTGGCGCCGGAGGCGGTGCGCATCGGGATGACCGTGACGGTGGCCTGGACGCCGACGGATGGCGGGCCGCCGGTGCCGATGTTCCGGCCTGCGTGATTCCGCTGGACGCGGCGGTGTCGCCGGCTTATCTTAGGAATGATGTCCTTGGCCCTCACGGGCCAGGGCAATGGTCTTTGAGTCCGTGAATCCGCAGATGGCCCGGAATGGCGCCTTTGTCCGAAGCGCGACCCGGTTTGAGGACTAAAATCGTGTTAAAAGCCTAAAATCCTGTAGCGCCCTTCAGTTGAACAAGGACGAGACGCTGCTCTCCTCGCTGATGCGCTTCATCGCCTCGGCGATCAGCGGCGCGATGGTCAGCTGCTTGATGTTGCGGCTGACGCGCACCGCTTCCGTCGCCAGGATCGAATCGGTCACCACCATGGTCTCGATCGGCGCCGCGCCGACACGCGCCACCGCGCCGCCGGAGAAGACGCCATGCGTGACGTAGACGCTGGCGGATTTCGCGCCGTGCTTCAGCAGCGCCTCCGCCGCGTTGCAGAGTGTCCCGCCGCTGTCGACGATGTCGTCCACCAGGATGCAGTGCCGGCCCTCCACCTCGCCGATGACGTTCATCACCTCGCTGACGCCCGCGCGCGGGCGGCGCTTGTCGATGATGGCGAGGTCGGAATGGATGCGCGCGGCGATCGCGCGGGCGCGGACCACGCCGCCGACGTCGGGGCTGACCACCATCAGGTCGCGGCCGGCGAAGCGTTCCGTGATGTCGCGCGCGAAGAGCGGTGCGGCGAAAAGGTTGTCCACGGGGATGTCGAAGAAGCCCTGGATCTGCGCGGCATGCAGATCCATCGTGAGGACGCGGTTCGCACCCGCCGCCGTGATCAGGTTCGCCACCAGCTTCGCGCTGATCGGCGTGCGCGGGCCCGATTTGCGGTCCTGCCTGGCGTAGCCGAAATAGGGGATCACCGCCGTGATGCGCCGCGCGCTGCCGCGCTTCAGCGCGTCCAGCATGATCAGCAGCTCCATTAGGTTGTCGTTGGCGGGGTAGCTCGTGGACTGCACGACGAAGACGTCCTCGCCGCGGACGTTCTCGTGGATCTCGACGAAGACCTCCATGTCGGCGAAGCGCCGCACGCTCGCCTGGGTCAGCGGGATGCCGAGCGCCGCGGCCACCGCCTCGGCAAGCGGGCGGTTGCTGTTGCAGGCGATGATCTTCATGCGGCGCCCCCAGGGGGAGAGGGAGGAAAACTCGGGCGGACCGATAGCAACGTGACGGGAGAGTGTCCATCGCGTGGCCATGAGAGCGACGCGGCCGGGATCCCCGCTCAGGCCGGCGGGCGGAGTGGCTGGCGCGCGCGACCCGAGGCAGGGGCGGAAGCGGGTTGCGCCGCGGGCGGCGACTCGGGCGCGGCCTCCGCCGCGGCGGGCGGCTGGGCCGGGCGGGCCTGCTGCTCGCCGAACCCGCCGGCATTGGCGATGACGTCGCGCACGCCGCCCGAGGCCTCCTGCGCCACCACCAGCGCGATGTCGCCCCAGAGCCCGCTCAGCGTCCCAACGGGCACCACGTTGAGTTGCAGCACGCGGCCGAGGTCGTAGCCGTCGCGGCGCGAGACCGTCCAGATGATCTCGACGCGCTGCTGGCCGCCGCCGATGTCCACCACCGCGACATTGCCCTGCACCGCGAATTGCGAGCTCTCGGCGGTTTCCTGCACCCTGAAGCCGATGCGGGCGAGCTGCTCGGCCATGCGGGCGGTCAGGCTCTGGTTGCCGTCGCCGGGGGCGCCGCGGACGGCGGTCAGGCGCACGGCCGGCGGGTTGGCGCCGACCGCGTTCTCGTCGCCGGTGCGCCGCCGCGCATCGGCGCGCGCGACCAGGCCGGCGATGGCGGGCGCCGCCAGGGTGGCGGCGGTGCGATGGATCTCGGCCCCGCCATCCACCCAGTCCCGCGCGGGGACCGGGCGCCCCGTGTAGTCACCGAGCGCCGTGCCGTCGGCGTCGCGCACGACGTAGCGCGGCGTGACGTTGCGGCCCTCGCGCTGCGCAACGACCTCGACGGTCCAGTCCAGCGGGAAGCGCTCGCCGCTGACCGCCGGCACCTCCTGCGCGACGAGCGCGTCGGCGAGCGACTTCGCGTAGTTCTCGGCGTCGTTCTCGGTCAGCAGCGCCTGGGTGGGCGCCGGAACCGCCAGGCGGTAGGCGGGCGGTCTGGCGAGCCGCGCCGCCATGCCGCCGGGCTGGCCTCGGAAGGGCTGCGGGAGGTCTCCGCAGGCAGCAAGGCCGAGCAGGCCGAGGAGCGCGGTGCGTCGCGTGGCCCGGGGGGCAAGCCCGCTCCCCCCCAAGGGGGGAGAGGGGTGGGTGAGGGGGGCGTGCAGCGTCGGGAACGCGTTCGTCACCGGGCGCGGGGGGGGGGGGGGGGGGGGGGGGGGGGGGGGGGGGGGGGGGGGGGGGGGGGGGGGGGG
>NZ_JBNXUM010000031.1:0-82070 GCF_050563545.1 Falsiroseomonas sp. HW251 | reverse complement strand
CACCGCAGGATACGCACCGGATTAACGGCACGATGCTTTAATCACGGCGGGTCAGTCGAGCAAAGCCGCGGCTCTCGCGTCGTACTCGGGAAATTTCAGGCGGTGGAAGGCGATCTCGGAAGCAGTGCTGTGATCTCCGTCATGAGTTCGAGCGCGGTGAATGGCTTGTGCGGCAGTGGAAAGTCGCTCTCCGCGACGAGGCTTTCCGTCGTGTAGCCACTGGCCAGCAGAACTGGCAGTTCGGGCCAACCGCCGCCGAGCCTCCTTTCCAGAGGTGCAGGTGGCGGCCTTGGCCGCCCCGACGGAGGTTGGCACCCTCGCGCGTGCGACAGCTGACCGAGCGGCGTCTGACGCCCTGAAGCAGCTCGATCCGTTGCTGCTGTACCGGCGCAATCTGGCGGTGAGCTAGTCGGCTGCGGGCAGGCTACCGCATTCCCGCATCCCGCCTCTGCACCGCTCTGTGTTCCCTCCAATGGGTAGGCCCATCCAGTCTCATGGCACGCCGCGGCTGCCGGGCTTTCGGCGGAGAGGAGATGACCATGCTCGACAAGCTCGCCTGGAACTACCTCGCCGCACTACACCTCGCCGCCGCCCGCCTCTGGGCCCGTTGACCCTGGCCGGGCCTGCCTGCTCAATGCGTGCTGCTGAACGGGCCGACCGATGAAATCGACAGCTTGGTCGCAAGCGGAAAACACGCTGAGCAGATCCGCACGGCCTTCACGAAATCCGGGCTGTTGGAGGTGATGAAGATCGCGGTTGCCCCGCCGAGCTCGGCTCGTACGCAGTCCTGCCGGCCAACACACAGACGCTGGCCGACATCTTCCGCGATACCATCATCACGCTGCCGCCGCTATGGCCATCACCGCGAAGCGCGACCTCCGTGCCGTCTCGTCCTGCTTACGCTGGTGCGGCGAGAAGAGGCGGCACGGTCATGTCGGCCAGCGGGCCGCAGCGCTCGCCATCCGTCAAGCAGAGGAATGCCTCAGCGTGCCAGACCCGCGCGACGCCCGCGCGGAGCTCGGCGGCTCCGGCGCCACTACGGCGCGGTGAAGGTGCCGCACGAGATGCGCAGCGAAAGCCTCCGCCGCCAGCGGCAGGGATCGGCCGCGCAGCGCGAGCACCTCGACATGGCTCTCGCGCAGCGGCGCGTCCTCCACCGGAACGATGGCCAGCCGCTCGTCGGGTTCCTCGCCGGCCACCATCAGCCGCGGGAGGAAGGTGATGCCGACGCTGTTGAGCGCGAAGCGCCGCAGCAGGTCGATCGAATTCGTTTCCAGCGCCGGCGTCAGCCGCAAGCCGGATGAAGCCAGCGCCGCGCTGACCAGCGCATGGGTGCTGCCGCCGGTCAGCGCGATGCCGATCGGCCACTGCAGGGTTTGACGGATCGTCACGCTCGGCAGCGTCGCCAACGGATGACTCGCGCACATCACGGCGCAGAGCGGCTCCGCCGCCCTGCCCATGACCAGCAGTTCCGGCTCCGCGTTGCGGCCGAAGGCGATGCCGATGTCGGTCTCGCCCCCGCGCAGCGCGGCCACGACCTGGGCGCTGCTGGCGACGACGACGCAAAAGGCGATGCCGGGATGCTCGGCACGGAAATCGGCGATGGCGGCCGGCACCAGATGCGGGATCGCGGTCTCCGCGACGTGCAGCCGGACCGTGCCGCGGCGCAAATTCTGCAGCGCATCGAGTTCCGACCGCAGGCGCTCCGCCTGGAAGCTCGCCTCCTTCACGTAGTCGCGCAGCGTTAGCCCGGCCGGGGTGAGTTGCACGCCGCGGCGGCTGCGTTCGAACAACCGCGCGCCGACTTCCTCCTCCAGGCTCTGCACTTGGCGGCTGACGGCCGATTGCGCGATGCGTAGATGGTGCGCCGCCGCGCGGATCGAACCGAGCCGCACGATCGCCTCGAAATACCGGAGGGAGGTCTTCAGCATAGCCTTTCCCCGCTTCCTTGCCCCGGTCAGCATGATCCCAGGCCGGCATCACGCGCACGCTTTTTCTTGCTGAACTTCGATGTAACGGGGCCGCCGATGCCGCCGGCTTGATCATCCCTCCGCCGGTGTGCCGCCATGGCCGGCAGTGCCGGCCATCAATGCCACTTCGGCATCGCCCAGCACCGAGATTTTCGGCCTGTTCGCACACGAATGGCCGGGCGGAAGATCGCCGGCGGTCAATCCGGCATGTGCAGGAGGGCGACGATGCGCATCTCGCGACGCGGCATGTGGGGCGTGGCCCTGGCGCTCGGCGTCGGACACGCCGAGGCAGAGGAATTCCCCTCCCGCCCGATCCGGGTGATCGTGCCCTCGGCACCGGGCGGCAGCCTAGACATCCTCGCCCGCCTGATCGGCCGCCATCTCGGCGAGCGCCGAGGCTGGCAGGTCGCGGTGGAGAACCGCAGCGGCGGCGGCGGCAATATCGGCTTCGACGCCGTGGCGAAGGCACGGCCCGACGGCTACACCCTCCTGATCGCGAGCGAGCCGCTGACCGTCAATCCGAGCCTCTACGCCAACCTGCCCTTCGACCCGCTGCGCGACCTGATCCCGCTGACGCTGATCGCGACGCTGTCGCAGGTGCTGGTAATCCATCCCGCCGTTCCGGCCAGGACCTTCGCGGAATTCGTGGAACTCGCGAAGTCGCGCCGGATGGAGATCAACATCGGCTCGGCAGGGACCGCCTCCCCCGGGCACATGGCGGTGGCGCAACTGAACGCGGCGGGCATCCCGATGACGCATGTCCCGTACCGCGGCGGAGGGCCGGCTGTGCAGGACACCGTCGCCGGCAACATCACGGGGGGCATCATGACCCTGCCCGCCGCGCTGCCCTTCATCCGCGACGGTCAAGTCCGCGCACTGGCCGTGACCTCGTCCGAGCGCTCGCCCTTCGCGCCCGACGTACCGACCATGGCAGAGGTGCTGCCTGGCATCGTGGTGGACAGCTGGCAGGCCCTCCTGCTGCCCGCAGGCGTGCCCGCCGACATCGTCCGCAAGCTGCACGCCGAGATCACCGCCGTCATCGCGCTGCCGGCCGTGCAGGATTTCCTGCGCAGCCAAGCCTTCGTCGCCGTAGGCGGCACGCCCGAACAGCTCGGCGCGCTGATCAGCGCCGAGATCCCAAAATGGCGCGAGGTCGTGCGCCAGACCGGCCTCCGCCTCGACCAGTAAGCAACCAGGGAAACGTCACGCATGCCGCGCAGCCCGACGATCTTCAACGAACCCCGCATGCGCGCGATGATGGAGCGCGAGGGCCTCGACCTCGTCATCGTGCGCGGGGTCGAGAACAGCAAATACGTCAGCGAGTTCTTCCACAACGGTGGCAACCTCGGCTACCGCCCCTTCTGCGCCTTCTACTTCCGCGATCCCGCGAAGAAGCCGGCCTTCGTCGTGCCCGCAGTGGACCTGCACCTCGCGATGACGCAGACCTGGATCGAGGACGTCCGCGCCTATGCCATGGCGGAGTTCTTCACCGACCTCGAGGTCCACTTCTACGACGATTTCTTCGGCGCCGCGTCCGCCATCCTGCAGGAGCGCGGCGTCAAGGGCATGCGCGTCGGCACGGAAGGCGAAAACCTGACCTCCGGCTTCCGCCAGAAGCTGGACACGCTGCTGGAGGGCAACGAGCTCCGCGACATCTCCTTCGAGATGGAGCTGGTTCGCATGGTCAAGACGCCGGAGGAGATCCGACGGCTCAAGCGCGCGACGGAGATCACGGTCAAGGCGCATGAAAGCTTCCGTGCGGCGATCAAGCCCGGCAACTCGGATGAGGACCTGCACAAGGCCGCCTCCATTCGCATTCTGCAAGAAGGCGCGACGGCAGTGAACTTCATCAACATCGCGGCCGGCGCGGCAAACTCCTTCGCGGCGCATGCGCCGTTCCCGCGGGGCTATGTGATGCAGCGCGGCGACTTCGTGAAGGTGGACATGGGCGCGCAGGTCCTGGGCTACTCCGCCGACTTCGTGCGCAGCTACTTCGTCGGCGGAGCCAGCGAGCGCCAGCAGGAGATCTGGAAGCGGCTGAACGAAGTACAGGTGGAGCTCGGACTGTGGCTGAGGCCCGGCGTGACGGGCGGCGAGATCTTCGAGCGCGGCTACAGCCACATCAGCCGCTACCTCAACAACTTTCCCCGCGAATTCGTGGGCCACGGCATCGGCCTCGGCAGCCACGAGCAGCCCCGCATGAACCGCGTCAACCGCACGGTGCTAGAGCCCGACACCGTCGTTTGCATCGAATATAGCTACTACCACGACGGCGTGCGCCATCACACCGAGGACACCTTCCTGGTGACCGACAAGGGCGTCGAGCACTGGACCGCGAACTGCCCGCGCGACCTCATCGTGGCGGCGTGACGCCATGAGGCGCCGATCCATCCTCGCCGCGGCTACCGCCGTGGCGAGCGCCGGCACGCCGGCCATCGCGCAGCAGCGCCAGCTTGTCGTCGGCATCCCGGCCTTCCCGGACTCACTGACGCCGGGCTTCAGCAGCTTCACTTCGCTGACCATGTCCTTCCAGACGATGGACCCGATGTTCCTGCGCGACGAAGACGGTAAGGTCATCCCGGGCCTAGCGACGGAATGGCGCGCGGCGGACGACCGCACCTGGCGTTTCCGCCTGCGGGAAAATGTGCGCTTCCATGACGGCACGCCCTTCACCGCCGAGGACGTGAAAGGCACGATCGACTACGTGCTGGACCCGAGGTCCGTCTACGGCACGCGCAACCGCATAGCCGGGATCGAGAGCGTCAGCATCATCGGCCCGCATGAGGTCGAGGTGAGGACGGCCGCCCCCTTCCCCACGCTAATCAACGGCTTGTCCGACATCCCGATCGAGAGCCAGCACTACCGCACATCCGGCCCCGCCGGACGACCGCCGATGGGAACGGGCCCCTGGCGCTACGCCCGCTGGGTCGCCGGCGACCGCTATGAACTCACCGCCAATGCCGACTACTGGGGCGGTGCGCCGAGGATCGAGCGCCTGCTCTTGCGCCAGATCCCCGAGGCGTCCACCCGAGTGGCCTCGCTGCTGGCGGGCGAGACCCACATCATCCAGGAAGTCCCGATCGACCTGATCCCGCGCGTCCGCAACAGCCGCGCGGCGGAGATTGCGTCGGTTGAGACCTCCGTCGGGCTGGTGCTGACGTTCGATGCGACCAAGCCGCCCTTCAACGACCGGCGGGTGCGCCTGGCCATGGACTATGCGGTCGACCGCCAGCAGATTCTAGACCAGATCCTGGGCGGCCAGGGGTCGCTGCTGCAGGGGCAGTTGCTGACCGCCAACACCTTCGGCTTCAACCCCAATATCCGCCCGCGCCCCTACGACCCCGCCATGGCGCGCCGCCTGCTCGCGGAGGCCGGCTATCCCCGCGGCTTCACCACGACCATCGCGACGCGATCGGGCCGCTACCTCTCCGACGTGGACATCACCAACGCACTCGTCGGCATGTTCCAGGAAGTCGGCGTGCGCGCGACCGTCAACGTGATGGAAGGCGGCGTCTGGGCGCGGCAGGCCACCGCCGGCGACATGGGTCCCGCCCATCTCGTCGGCTGGTTCAGCCTCGGCGATGCGGATTTCGCAACGGTCTGGTTCACCCGAGGCGGCCAGCGCGCGTTCTGGTCCAACGAGGAATACGAGCGCCTCTTCGTCGAGGCGCGCTCCACCGTGGACGAGAGCCGCCGACTCGCGGCCTATCACAGGATGATGGAAATACTGAACGAGGAAGCGCCGTCGGTCTTCCTCTTCGGCCTGCCCAGCATCAACGGCAAGTCCCGCCGCCTGACAGGCTGGCGGCCGAGTTCCGACACGATCCTCCGGCTCACCCGGGCCGAGCTGAACTGAAGCGAGACCAGCGCACCATGCCCAAGACCATGCAGGACGCCATTGGAAACCTGCCCCTGCTCGAGCGCCTAATCGCCGAAAGCCCCTACGACGCCGTCGTCGCGCTTTCGCCCGAGAATGTCCGCTACACGGCCGACGTCCACATCTCCACGCAGCAGAGCATCCGCGACCGCCTCGCCATCGTTGTCTGGGCGAAGGGCCGCGCACCGGTCTTCGTGCTCTGCCTGGTGGAGGAAGGCTATGTCCGGGCCAACAGCTGGGTGCAGGACATCCGATCCTACAAGGAATTCGTGGTCTCGCCGGTCGACCTGCTGGCCGATGTACTGACGGAACTCGGCCTCGCCAATGGCCGCGTCGGGACCGAACTGGACTACCTCGCCGGCAGCTATCTGCGCAAGTTGCAGGGCCGGCTGCCCGGCCTGACGCTCGAGCCGTGTGACGAGCTCTTCGCCCGCGCGCGGATGTTCAAGACGCGGCGCGAGATGGACACGCTGTTCGGCGGCTACAACCAGACCGGCAAGGCCCTGATGGCGACATACATGACCATTGCCGAGGGCGAGACCGAGCGGAGCATGATGGAGCGGCTATCCTCGGCAATCCTTCGCCAGGGCGCGGATGCGGTCGCCTTCGCCCACATCAACGCTGGCCCCAACACCGGCTTCCCGCACATGACGCCGTCGCTCTACCAGGTGAAGCCCGGCGACCTCGTGAAGGCCGACGTCGGCGGCTTCTACCACGAGTACTTTTCGAACATCGGCCGCACCGCGAAGCTCGGGAAGCTGACCGACGAGGATAAGGACATCTGGAATCGCCTGCGGGAGATCCATCACGCGGTTGCCGACATGCTGCGCCCCGGCAACACCGGCCGGCAGGCCTTCGCCCTGGCGACGAAGCTGCACGAAAAGCACCGCATTCCCTTCCCCTACGCCCATAACGGCCATTCCATCGGGCTGAACGTGCACGAGAAGCCGATCCTCGGCCCGCACGACGACACGCCCTATGAGGTCGGCATGGTCTCGACCTGCGAGACGCGCTACCGCGTGCCCGACAAATTCGGCTACCACATCGAGGACATCTACGAGATCACCGCGGGCGGCCCGATCCTGCGCTCCACCGCCTTTGACAACGAGGAGATCCTGGTGATCTGAGTGCGCCATGGCGCGCTATGTTCTTCGCCGCATCGGGCTGATGGTCCCGACACTGGGCCTGGTGCTGCTGGTCGTCTTCGTGGTGCTGCGGATCACCGGAGATCCCGTCGAACTGTTCCTCGACGTCAACGCCACGCCGCAGGATGTCGCCGCGCTACGGGAGAGACTGGGGCTCGATCAGCCGCTGCCGCTGCAGTTCCTGCGCTTCGTCTGGGACCTGCTGCACGGCGATTTCGGCCTGTCCCTGTCGCACCAGCAGCCCGCCCTGCCCGTCGTGCTGGAGCGCGTCGGCGCGACGCTGGAACTGGTTTCGGTGGCGCTGCTGATCGCGGTGGTACTCGGCGTCTCTGGCGGGCTGGTCGCGGCCAGCCTGAAAGACCGGCTGGCGGATCACGTGGTGTCCGCGCTCGCCGTGCTTGGCCAGTCCATGCCAAGCTTTTGGCTCGGGCTGCTGCTGATTCAGGCCTTTGCCCTGGAACTTGGTTGGCTGCCGACCTCGGGCTCGGGGACGCCGGCGCATCTCGTGCTGCCGGCGGTCACCCTCTCCGCCTATCTGCTGCCTAACTTCATCCTGGTCACGCGCAGCGCCGTGCTGGAGGCGAAGCGCGAGCCCTTCTCGACCACGGCGCGGGCGAAGGGCGTCGGGCCGCTCGGCGTGCTGCTGCGGCATGTGCTGCCCAATGCGCTGAACCCGATCATCACGCTGCTTGGGCTACAGATCGGGCACCTCATCGCGGGCTCCATCGTGACGGAGACCATCTTCGCCTGGCCCGGCATCGGACGGTTGATGATTGGCAGCATCTACCAGCGCGACGTGCCGATCGTGGCGGCCGGCGTCGTTATCGTCAGCCTGGTCATCATGGTTACCAACCTGCTGGTGGATGTGGTGCAGGCTCTGCTGGATCCCCGGGTGCGGGTGTGAAGGGCCGGACCAAGATCTGGATCGGCGGGATCATCGTCGGCGGCATCGTTGCGGTTGCGCTGCTCGCCGACCTGATCGCGCCGTACGATCCCTACCGCCAGAACCTTATGCTACGGCTCAAGCCGCCGGCCTGGGACAATGGCGGGTCGATCGACCATCCTCTCGGCACCGACAACTTCGGCCGCGACCTGCTGTCTCGCCTCGTCTTCGGATCGCGCCTGTCCGTCATGGTCGGCGTGGCGTCCATGCTGCTGGCTGCGACGATCGGGACCACGATGGGCCTCGTCGCGGGCTGGCGCGGCGGCCGGGCGGAGGCGCTGATCATGCGCCTCGCCGACGCGCAGCTAGCGGTCCCCGAGATCCTGCTGGCCATCCTCGTGGTCGCCGCGATCGGCGGCAGCGCGCTGAACCTAGTGCTGGTGCTCGGCGTCTCAGGCTGGATGGTGCATGCCCGCGTCGTCTTCGGCCTGACGCGCAGCCTGCGCGAGCGTCCCTTCGTGGAGGCCGCGGTGTCGCAGGGCGCGACGGGCCGCTTCATCGTCGCCCGCCACATCCTGCCGCATCTGCTGCCGGTGATGAGTGTCGTCGCCACGCTGCAGGTCGCGCAGATGATCCTGCAGGAGACCGCGCTGTCCTTCCTCGGCCTCGGCCTGGCGCCCCCGGCCGCGACTTGGGGCAACATCCTGGCCGAGGGGCGCGAACGCCTGTTTGTCGCGCCGTGGATTGCGAACCTCGCGGGGGCGGCGATCGTGCTGCTGGTCTGGGGCGTGAACTTCCTGGGCAACGGCCTGCGGGAACACTTCGACCCCAGGGACTGATCAGGAATCGTGCGGATGATGGCAGGCGACCACCTGCCCGAGTGCGAGTTCCCGCAGCGCCGGATCCTCCTCGCGGCACAGCGCCGTGGCGCGGGGGCAGCGCGGGTGAAAGCGGCAGCCCGACGGGATCGCGGCGGCGGACGGCACCTCCCCCGACAGGCTCGCACGGCGCCCGGTGGAATCCGCGCGCGGCACGGCGGCGAGCAGCGCGCGGGTGTAGGGATGGCGCGGCGCGGCGAAGAGCTCTCGCTTCGGCGCGCTCTCCACGATGCGGCCGAGATACATCACTGCGACCCGGTCCGAGATGTGCCGCACCACCCGCAGGTCGTGCGAGATGAAGAGATAGGTCAGGCCGAGTTCCGCCTGCAGGTCCCTCAGCAGGTTCACCACCTGCGCCTGGATCGAGACATCCAGCGCGCTGACGGGCTCGTCGCATACAACAAGGTCGGGAGAGGTCGCGAGCGCCCGCGCGATCACGATGCGCTGCCTCTGCCCGCCCGAAAACTGGTGAGGATAGCGGTCCAGCACTTCCACGGGCAGGCCGACCTTGCCGAGCAGCGCCGTCAGTCGCGGCCCCCATTCCGCCTGAGCCACGCCAGCGAAGCGCAACGGTATTGACAGGCTGTCGCGCACGGACATGCGGGGGTCGAGCGAGCTGTAGGGGTCCTGGAATATAAGCTGGAAACGCCGGCGCGCGCGGCGCAGCTTCTCATCGTCGAAGGTCGTGAGGTCCTCGCCATTGAACCAGACGCGGCCGCTGCTGGGTTCGGTCAGCCGGATCATGAGCCGCCCCAGCGTGGACTTGCCGCATCCGCTCTCACCGACGAGGCCTAGCGTCTCCCCCCGCTTCAGTTCGAGGTCCACGCCATCCACCGCGCGCAGTTCGCGGGCTGGCCGACGTGCCAGCGCGTCGAGGACGCCCCGTGCGGCCGGGAAGCTCTTGGTCAGTCCCTCCGCCCGCAGAAGCGTCATGCCGGCACCGCCGCGCGGATGCAGGCGGCCTGGTGAACTGCGCTGCCGGTCAGCGCCGGCGGGGCCGCGCCGCAGGCCTCGATCGCGAGCGCACAGCGCGGTGCGAAGGCGCAGCCCGGCGGCAGGTCATCCAGCCGCGGCACCAGGCCCCCAATTGCTGGCAGCCGCGCCTCATCACCGTCGATCCGCGGGATCGATCCGAGCAGCGCGCGCGTGTAGGGATGCCGCGGGGCGGTCAGCGCCTCCCTCGCCGGTCCCTGCTCCACGATGCGACCGGCATACATCACCGCGACGCGGTCGGCGAAGCCCGCGACGAGTTCGAGGTCGTGGCTGATCAGCATCACGGCGAGCCCCCTCTCACGTCGCAAATCGGCCAGCAGATCCATGATCTGCGCCTGGATCGTGACGTCCAGCGCCGTCGTCGGCTCGTCCGCCACCAGCAAGGCGGGATCGCAGGCCAGCGCCATGGCAATCACGGCGCGCTGGCGCAAACCGCCGGAGAGGCGGTGCGGATACTCGCCGGCGCGGCGCGCCGCGTCGGGGATGCCGACCCGATCCAGCAGCGCGACCGCCAGCCGCCAAGCCTCGGCGCGTTTCGCACGACGATGCGTGGTGAGGACCTCGGCGACCTGCGTGCCGATGCTCTGCAGCGGGTTCAGGGCGGTCATCGGTTCCTGGAAGACCAGGCCCATGCGCGCGCCGCGGACCGCGCGCATGCCTCTCTCGCCCAGCGTCAGAAGGTCATTCCCATCCAAGAGGATGCGCCCCGCGGTCACGCGGATCGCCGGCGGCAGCAGGCCCATTAACGCCAGCGCCAGCATGCTCTTCCCACTGCCGGATTCACCGACGATACCGACCGCCTCGCCCTGCGCAACGGACAGGTCGATGCCGGCCAGCGCGCGCACCCCTCGCCGTCCTGTAACGATCTCGGTGGTCAGGCCGCAGATCTCGAGCAGCATCGCCACCAGCATGCCCCGTCGGCCCGGCGCGGTCGATGGTCAGGGATCGAGAACAAGCAGGGGCGCGCCCTTGGGCGCGGCGCTCAAACCGGTGGCGCGCTCGCGCCTCGGTGTTCGCTGGGTCATGGCCGCAGACCTGCGCACTTGCCTGGTGCGACATGTAGTGTTCCGTCTGATCACCACTTGCCGTTAGCCGCCATCCGGCACGGCAGATGCCACGAAGTGCCTAGAAGTGTGGGCCGAATCGCGTCTGTTTGGCGCGATCCGGCTTTCTTGATGCGCGTTGAGCAGACCGATCCGCCGCGATTCCAGAGACGCGGACTCAGGCTCCTCAATCCGCGGCGAGTGCCTCGCGGCGCCTGCGGGCGAGCAACGCGCGGCGGAGCCCGGGCGGCGCGGCGAGCACCTCTTTCGCCAGCGCCACGCTCCGCTCGACCGGCCAGACCTTCTCATAGGCCTGGCGCGCCGGGCCATGTTTCACGGCATAGCCGGCGTCGCGCGGCAGGGTTTCGCGCAGCGCTTCTGTCGCGGCGGTGTCGACGGCGCGGTCGCGGATCACCACGCCATAGATCGCGCGCGCCTCCTCCGCCGTCAGCATGTCGTCGAGCACGTCGCGCAGCACCAGCGCGGGATCGCGCAGCGCCGGCGGCCCGAAGCCGCCGCCGGAGGAGGAAACCATGCGCAGGACGTCGCGATGCTGCAGCGTCAGCACCTTCACGCGGCCTATGTTCTGCGCGTTGCCATCCGGGTTCAGGGTGGTGACGGTGTTGGTGCCGGCATGGCCGCCGAAGGCGCCCCAGGGCTGGAAACGGAAGCGATCGAGGCCGCGGCAGGTGATGCGGGCTTCCGGCGCCATGGATTGCAACTCGATCGCGATGGAGGCGCCGCCGCGGTAGCGGCCATGGCCAAAGCGGCTGGGGACGAGTTCGTGCCGGCGGACGACGAGCGGGGTCTCGGTCTCGACATGCTCGATCGGCGTGCTCTTGAGGAAGCCGATCATCGTGTCGGTGGCATCCACGCCATCCACCCGCACGCGGCCGCCGGACCCGCCGCAGAAGGGCTCCACCACCGCGACACGGTTGCGGCCGGTGTCGGGCTCGATCCAGCCCGTCGCGATGATGCCGGCTTGGCCGGCGCCGCAGGCCGCGATGCCGCCCGGGATCGCCTGGTTGAGGCAGCCGATCAGCGTGTCGTAGGTCCGCATCACTGCGACGAAGCGGTTGCCCATCGCCGCCGGGAATTCCGCATTCATCACCGTGCCAGCCGGCGCATGGGCACTGATCGGCCGCATGATCCCGCCATTGATCGGGATGCCGGGCTCCACTGTCTGGATGTAGTTGGTGAGCCCCAGCGTCAGGAAGGGATGCGTGCGGCCACCGCAGGTGAAGTTGAAGGCCGCATGCACCTGCGGCGAGGAACCGGTGTAATCGATCTCGGCCTGGTCGCCCTTGATGGTCAGCCGGCAATGGATCTGCACGGCCTCGCCGGAATCATCGCCCTCGACATAATCCGCGAAGGCATAGGTGCCATCCTTCAGGCCGGAGATCACGCGGCGCGCGCGCATTTCGGTATAGGCCATGACGTCGTCGACGCCGCGGCGGAAGACTTCCTTGCCGACCTTGACGCAGAGCTCGTTGATGCGCCTGTCGAGCAGGCGCATCGCGGCCATCAGCGCCTCCAGGTCGCCCCAGACGGCATCGCCGATGCGGCTGTTGTCCTTGAGGATGTTAACGACGTCCTGGTTCAGCACGCCGGCGCGGACCAGCTTGGTCGGGCGCAGCCGCAGGCCTTCCTGGAAGCATTCGTAGAGATCGGGCGAGATCGAACCCGGCACTGCGCCGCCGATATCGGAGGCGTGCACGAAGGACCAGGCCCAGCACGTCAACTCGCCATCCACGAAGATCGGGCGGGCGAGATGGATGTCCATCATGTGCGTCACCACGCCCCAGGTGCTGAAGGGGTCGTTGGAGATCAGCACGTCGCCTTCGCGCAGTTCCTCGAGCGGGAAGTGCTGCGTGAGGCCGACGATGGTCTGCCCGCTGCCGGAGGTGACGCCGGTCATCATTGGGAAGGCGAAGAACTCGCCGGAGACGCGGGCGAGCGCGACCTGGAAGTCCTGCGTCTGCTTGACGAAGGTGGTGTGCGCCGTGCGGTAGGCGACCGTGGAGGCTTCCTCCGCAATCGCAGTGAAGCGGTTCTTCATGATCTCGGTCTGGACGGGATCCATGGTCACTGCCTCGCCAGTTCGAGATCGCCGCGCAGGCCGAGCTGCACGGCATAGCCGGGGGGAACCAGAATGGTCGCGAGGTCCTGCTGGACGATCGCCGGGCCCTGCGCCTGCCAGCCGCGCGGCAGGTCACCCCAGTCGTAGATCGGCACGTCGTCCACCCAGGCGCGCCCAAAGCGCAGGGCGCGGCGCGTGACAGGCGTCGGCGGCGCGATGTCGGCCGGCGGCAGCGGATCGCCGGAGGGCTTGGCCTGCCTGCCCGTGGTGCGCACGCGCAGCGTGTCGATGGCGACCGGCGCCTCGCGATTGGCATGGCCAAAGAGGCGTTCATGCTCGACGTGGAAGGCTTCCAGCATCGCGGCCTCGCCACCCCGCAGGGCCTCGGTCAGGTCGATCTGAATCGTGAAGGACTGCGCGGCATAGCGCATCTCCGCCAGGCGCAGCTGCTCGGTCGCCAGGATCTGGCCGGCATGGGCCTGGCGCCGCAGCCAGGCGCGGCCCTCCTCGTCCAGCGTGGCATAGGCAGTGCGCAGCGCGTCGCCGTCCAGCGCGTCGCCCTGCACCGTGCGCACGGCATCGTGCACGAGGTCCGACACCAGGCCGCCGAAGGCGCAGAAGACGGAGGGCACGCGCGGGACCACCATCCGGCGGATGCCGACCTCGTCGGCCAGGATCGGACCATGCACGCCACCGGCGCCGCCGAAGATCATCAGCGTGAGGTCGCTCGCCCCGACCCCCATGCGCGCGAGAAACGGGCTGATCTTCGCCAGCATGTTCGACGTCGCGACGTCGATCGCACTTTCCGCGACGGCGACGATGTCCATGGCGAGCGCCGCGGCAAGGGGCGCGAAGGCAGCCTCCGCAAGGCCGCGATCGAGCCTCAGCCTGCCGCCGAGCAGGCCATCCGGAGAGAGATAGCCCGCCAGGAGATAGGCGTCGGTCAGCGTGGGCTGCTCGCCGCCCATGCCGTAGCAGGCGGGGCCGGGCTTCGAGCCCGCGCTGCGCGGCCCGACCTTGAGGATGCCGCCATCGAGCCAGATGATCGAACCGCCGCCCGCCCCCATCGCCTCCACGCTGGTCACCGGCATCAGCAGCGGGAAGTCGCCGACCTCCGCCTGGCCGGTGATCAGCGGGCGGCCGCGGTCGATCAGCGACACGTCGGTGGAGGTGCCGCCCATGTCGAGCGTCAGGATCTGATCGAGGCCGAGATAGCCGCCGAGCGTCTGCGCCGCCGTCACGCCGGCCGCAGGACCCGACAGCAGCGTGTGGATCGGCAGGCGGCGCGCTTCCTCGGCCGACATCACGCCGCCATTCGACTTCGTGATGTAGAGCTTGGCGTTGGGGAAGCGGTCGCGCAGGAAGCCGTCGATCTCTGCGATGTAGCTCTGCATCAGCGGCTTCACATAGACGTTCAGCAGCGTCAGCACCGCGCGTTCGTATTCGGATTGCTGCGGCCAGACCTCGTGCGAGGCCATGATTTCCAGCCCGGGATGCGCGGCGCGGATGATCTCGATCGCGCGCTTCTCGTGCACGGGGTTGCGGTGCGCGTGCAGGAAGCAGATCGCGACACCGCGGGCGCCGCGATCGAGCGCGGTGCGGACGGCTGCCAGCACCTCGGCCTCGTCCAACGCGGTGTCCACGCTGCCATCGGCCAGCACGCGTTCCCTCACCGCGAAGACGCGCTCGCGCGGGACCAGCGGAACGACGCGACGGTTGAAGAGATCGACGGGCTTGTCGAGCCTCAGCCTCGCCACGCCGAGGATGTCGCGGAAGCCCTGCGTCGTGATCAGCGCGATCGGCGCCTGCGACCGCTCGATCACCGCATTGGTGCTGACCGTCGTGCCATGCACCACCAGCAGCGGATCGTCGCGCGTGAGGCCCGCAGCCGTCACGATCTCCTCGATGCCGCGCGTCACGGCTTCCGCGAAGTTCGGCCGCGAAGTCGGCGCCTTGCGGCTGTCGATCAGGACATACCCATCGCCCTCGTCGTTCCAGATCGCGAAATCCGTGAAGGTGCCGCCGATGTCGATGCCGATCCTGAGCATGCACGCATCCCTGCCGTTGACCGACAGCGAAGATGATGCGCACCATATGTGTCAATCCCGTTGCTCTATATGGAACACCATAGAGAGGCGCGATCTGCCGCATGAGCTCGCTGGACAAGGGCCTGCGCGTGCTGGGGCTGCTGAACAAGCGGCGGCCCGTGCTGCGCGTCGGCGAGGTCTGCCGCGCGCTCGACATCCCGAAGAGCTCGGCCTCGCGCCTGCTGCGCGCCATGGCCGATCACGGCATGCTCTCGCCGGAGCGCCAGGGGGCGGGCTATGTCGTGGGGCCACGCGCTTTCGAACTCGCGGGCCTCTATCTCTCCTGCAACAGCCTGCTCGACCAGGTGGACGCCGCGGTCGAGCGGCTGGTCGGCGAGTTCGGCTTCGTCGGCTACATCTGCAAGCTCGACACGGACGAGTTGCTGATCCTGCGGCGCCGACACGGGCACTACCCGCTCCGCCTCGTGCGCGACGTGGGCGAGCGCGTGCCGGCCTTCCAGACCTCCGCCGGGCGCGTGCTGCTGGCCTACGGCACGGATGAGCGCGCGTTGGCCGTCATCGCGCGCGACCAGGAATGGGCGCCGCGAGCGGCGGAGGCGCTGGACGAGCTGGCCAAGATCCGGCGCAGCGGCTGCGCGAACTCGCTGAGCACCAGCACGCCCGGAGTCATGGCCACCGCGGCGGCGGTGCGCGACAGCACCAGCGGCGAGACCGTCGCGTTCTCCGTCTCCTTTCCGGCCGCTGCGGCGGACGGCGTCACCCGCGCGCGCATCGCGGCACGGCTGCGCGCGGAAGCGCATGCGATCGGCGCCATGCTCGGCGACCGCAACTGGCTGGCGCGCGGCGCGCCGGCGCACCGCAACCCGATTCCCGAAAACCAGGATCACGGAGCGCATCATGCAGAACCCGCCTGACAAGCTGTCGCGCCGCACGCTGCTGGGCGCCGCCACGATCGGCGCCGCCGGCCTGTCGCGACCCGCCCTCGCGCAGCAGCTCGCGCGAGAGCTGCGCATCGTCATGGCCGGCGGCAGCTGGAAGGACTTCGTCAGCAAGACCTTCGCAGAGCCCTTCGCGGCTCAGCAGCGCATCGAGCTGGTCTGGCGCCTCGGCATCGCGCAGGAGCCGATGATCATGGCGCAGCAGCGCCGTCCGCAATGGGATGTCAGCCATTCCAGCCAGACGCGCAGCGGCCAGCTCGGCGCGATGGGCATCTACCTGCCCTGGCCGTCGGACCGCATCCCGAACACCGCAAAGATCCACCCGGCCTTCCGCTACGAACACCTCGTCGGCAAGGTGCACACGCCCTACGGCATGATGGTCAACACGCGCCAGATCCGGCGGAACGTGGATTCCTGGAACGACCTCTGGGATCCCGCCTTCAAGGGCAAGGTCGGCTTCCCCGCCTGGAACTGGGTGGGCGAGGAGGTGTTCCACGCCATCAACATCGCCATCGGCGGCACGCTGGAGAACATCGATCCCGGGGTGGAGCGCTTCAAGGCGCTGTTCGCGCAGAACGACGTCAAGATCATGAACAACGTCGAGCATGCGCGGCAGCTGATCCTGGCCGACGAGGTCTGGATTTGTCCGCATTTCGGCGCCCGCATCGAACAGGCCGCCGCCGCCGGCGCGCCGGTGGAGTTCCGCATTCCGAAGGAGGGCGGGCTGTCCTGGATCTGGAACACCGCGCTGATCGCCAACCGGCCGCCCGGCTCCATCGCGCTGTCCGAGCGCTTCCTGGACGTGACGCTGGATGCGGAGAGGCAGATCGAGTTCTCGCGCCTCACGGGCTATCCGCCCACCAACATGGAGGCGATGCGCAATCTGCCGCCCGACCTCGCGCGGATGCGCATGACGGATCAGGACCTGGAGCTGCTGGGCAAGCTGCAGCGCCAGACCGACTACATGACGATGTTCGCCTATCGCGACCAGTATGCGGAACGCTGGAACCGAGAGGTGCTGCAGGCCCGCTGAGGATAGCGCAGTGCAGCCGATCCTCAGCCTGCAGCAGGTCGTCAAGCGCTACGGGCCCGTCACTGCCCTCGGGCCCGTGGACATCGAGGTCGCGAAGGGCGAGTTCCTGACGCTGCTCGGCCCCTCCGGCTGCGGCAAGACGACGACGCTGCACATCATCGCGGGGCTAACGACGCCGAGCGAGGGGCGCCTGGTGCTGGACGGGCGCGACATCACGCGCCTCGCCCCGCCCTATCGGGACATGGGACTGGTCTTCCAGAACTACGCGCTCTTCCCGCATCGGACCATCGCGGAGAATGTCGGCTTCGGCCTGCGCATGCGGAAGGTCGCGAAGGCCGAGATCGCGGAGCGCGTGCGGCGTATGCTCGACATCGTCGGCCTGCCCGGCGTGGAGGCACGCTATCCCCACCAGCTCTCGGGGGGGCAGCGGCAGCGCGTCGCGCTGGCCCGCGCGCTGGTGATCGAGCCGTCCATCCTGCTGCTGGACGAGCCGCTGTCGAACCTCGACGCCCTGCTGCGCAAGCGCATGCGGCTCGAGCTGCGCGACATCCAGCGGCGCCTCGGCATCACGACGATCTTCGTCACACATGACCAGGACGAGGCCTTCGAGATGTCGGACCGCGTCGTGCTGATGAATGCGGGCCATGTCGAGCAGGTGGGATCGCCGGACGAGCTCTACGACGCCCCGCAGACCCGCTTCGCCGCGGAGTTCATAGGCGAGGCCAGCCTGATCGAAGGAGCCGTCACGCGGCTGCAGGGCGAGGACGTGGTCATCGCCGCGGGCGGGCTGGAAGTGCCGGCGCGCCCCGTGCGACCGGGGCTCGCCGCCGGCGACCGCGCCATCCTGATGATCCGGCCGGAGCGCATCGAGATCACGCCGCCCGGCGCGCCGGAGACGACCGACGTCACGGTCACGCGGCGCGTCTTCCAGGGCGACCGCATCCTGCTGGGTCTCTCCGGCGGTTCCGGCCAGGTCTTCCACTGCGCCGTCCCGAACCTGGAGGCGACGCGCACGATCGACGCTGGCGCGCGGATCGGTGCGCGCTTCCGCGAAAGCCGCGCCATACCGGCGCGCGGCGCATGACGCGCGATCCGGAAGCGCGCACGGCCGGCTTCGCGGCGCTGCTGCTCTCGCCGATCGGGCTGATCTACGCGGTCTTCCTGCTCGCCCCGCTCGGCTACTTCCTGTCGGTCAGCCTGATGAAATTCGCGCCGGCGCAGCTCTATGTGCCGGTCCTCACCGGCGAGAACTACGCGCGGCTCTTCCTCGACGCCTATTATCGCGGCATCGTCCTCGACACCTTCCGGGTCGCGGCCATTGTCACCGTCGCGACGCTCGTGCTGGCCTATGCGCTGGCCTATTTCCTGTCGCGCGCGCCGGCCGCGCTGCGCGGCTTCCTGCTCTTCCTCGTGATCGCGCCGCTGATGACGAGCGTCATCGTGCGCACCTATGGCTGGATCGTGCTGCTCGGCTCGGAAGGCCTGGTGAACAAGGTGCTGGTGGGGCTCGGGATCGCCAGCAAGCCGCTGCAGCTGCTGAACACCGAGGGCACGGTGATTGTCGCGCTGGTGCACATCATGCTGCCCTACATGACCTTCCCGATCTTCTCCTCCCTCGTCGCGCAGGATCCCTCGCTGGTGCCGGCGGCGTCCACTCTCGGCGCGCGGCCCTGGCGCGCCTTCCTCGAAGTCACGCTGCCGCTCAGCCGGTCCGGGATGGTGATGGGCTCGGCGCTGGTCTTCACCCTGACCGCGGGCTCCATCGTGACGCCGGCGCTGCTCGGCGGGCGGAACTTCCGCATGATGGGGCAGCAGATCTACGAACTCGTGCTGTCCACCTTCAACTGGCCGCTCGGATCCGCTGTCGCGGCCGTGCTGCTGGCCTGCCAGTTTTCCGTCATCTTCCTCTACTTCCGGAGAACCGGCCGTGCCCGATGATGGAAGCGCCGTCGCGGCCACCGCGATCCCCCGCATCGAGGAGCCGCGCGTCAACCTCGGTCCGGCCTGGCGCTACGGCTACGGGCTCTTCATCACGCTGCTCTACGTCTTCCTGCTGCTGCCGATCCTGATCGTCGTCTTCGCGTCGTTCAGTCCCGACCAGCGCAGCACCTACGCCATCAGCCAGGCCTCGCTGCGCTGGTATCGCGACTTCCTGGAGAACGATTCGTTCCTGTCCGCCTTCAAGTTCAGCCTCTGGCTCGGCGCAGTCGCGGCGGTGCTGGCGACGACGATCGGCTTCCTCACGGCCTATGCGCTGGTGCGGCATCTCGGCCGCGCACGGAACGTCGCGCAGTCCCTGACGATGCTGCCGATGATGGTGCCGCACATCATCATCAGCCTCTCCTTGCTTTTCGCGCTGAACTTCGTCTCCGTGCCGGAGCTGTGGGTGCTGGTGGTCGGGCACGTGATGATCTGCCTGCCCTTCACCATCGCGGGCATCATCGCGAGCCTAGAGAGCGTGGATCCGGACCTGGAGGCCGCGGCGCATACGCTCGGCGCCTCGCGCCTGCGCGTCCTGGCAGAGGTCACGGTGCCGCTGATCGCGCCGGGCGTGCTCTCCGCACTGATCTTCGCCTTCATCATCTCCTTCGGCGACGTCTACATGGCGCTGTTCCTGTCGGGGCCGAACATGACCACGCTCCCGGTCGAGATCTTCGCCTTCATCTCCTGGGAGAGCTCGCCGGTGGTCGCGGCGATCACCACGCTGCAGATCCTGCTCATCATCGTCTTCGGCCTGGTGGTCGAAAGACTGGTCGGCCTGCGCACCGCCATGCGGCTGTGACGCGGGCCCGCGCAAGGGAAGAGGGAGGAAGCATGAAGCCCATCGAGGTCGGCACCGTGCGCGCGGACGCAGCGGGCCGCTACGAAGGCCGCCTGACCACGGGCTGGATGCCCGATGGCGCGCCGGTGGACATCCCCGTCGTGGTCCTGCGCGGACCGGCCGACGGGCCGGTGCTGTGGCTGCATGGCTGCGTGCACGGCAACGAATACTGCGGCACCTACATCATCCACGAATTCCTGCGCAGCCTGGATCCCGCGACGCTGAAGGGCTCGGTCGTCGCGCTGCCGATGCTGAACCTGTCGGGCTTCCGCCTGCTGCGCCGCGTCAGCCCCTTCGAGGGCTTCAACAACGGCGATCTCAACCGCTGCTTCCCGGGCCGCGCCGAGGGCGGCACGACGGAGCAGATCGCGGCCGCGATCTACGCTCCCCTCAAGGCTCACGCGACGCATCTCGTGGATTTCCACACCGCCTTCACCGCGGATACGCGCTGGGCGCTCTATGCCGACCACGGCGGGGAGGTCAGCCGCGTCGGGCAGGTCATGGCGCGCGCCTTCGGCTATGCGCATACGCTGCCGACGCCGCCGGGCACGCTCAACGGCTCCGCCATGATGACGGCCGGCGCCGACGGGATTCCCGCCTTCATCGTGGAGGCCGGCGGGATCGGCGGCACCTTCAGCATGGAGATCGTGAAGGAAGCGGCGGAGCGACTGCGCAACGTCGCGCGCGCGATCGGATTGCTGGACGGCGCCGTCGCCGACCATGGCCCGCTGACGCTGTTCTCCAACTTCCACTGGGCGACCGCGCCGCGCGGCGGGATCTTCGCGCCGACGGTGAAATGCGGCCAGCGCGTGGAGAAGGGAGACGTCGTCGGCCTCTACCGCACGCTGCATGGCGACCCTGACGGGGAGGCCCGCGCGCCGGCCAGCGGCATCGTGCTGGCATGCCACCCAGGACCGATCATCCCGCAGGGCGATGTGCTCGTGCATATCGGCCTCGATCCCCGTCAGGCCTGAGGGAGGCACGCCATGGCTCGCGAGATCATTGTCGGCACCGCCCGCTCCGCCGCCCCCGGCGTCGCGAAGGGCTTCTTGCACATCGCCGACGCGCCGGACGGGTCGCCGCTCAACGCACCCGTCGTCATCGTCCAGGGCGAGACGGACGGCCCCGTCCTGTGGCTGCATGGCTGCGTGCACGGCCAGGAATTCTGCGGCACCTACATCATTCACGAGGTGCTGCGCTCGCTCGACCCGAAGACGCTGAAGGGCACGGTCGTCGCCCTGCCCATGCTGAACATCTCGGCGTCGCAGGCGCGCCAGCGGATGAGCCCCTATGAGATCTATCACGGCGGCGACCTGAACCGGCAGTTCCCGGGCGACCCGAATGGCAGCTTCACCCAGCAGATGGCGCACCGCATCTACGAACCGCTGAAGCGCTACGCCAACGTCCTGATCGACTTCCACACGGCCTCCACGCCCGATGTGCGCTGGGCGCTGTTCCCGAAGGTCGGCGGCGAGGTCGAGGCGCTGTCTGAGCGCGTCGCGCGCGCCTTCGGCTATCGCGCCACGCTGCCGACGCCGACGACGCTGCTTGCGGGCTCCGCGATGATGGTGGCGGCGCGCGACGGCATCGCCTCCTACATCGCGGAATGCGGGGGCAAGCTGCGCGGTTTCACCGACGACGCCGTGACCGACGCGGCGGAGCGCACGCGCAACGCGATGCGCGCGCTGGGCATGCTGGACGGGACCGTGAAGGACCACGGCAAGCTCTACTACTTCTCCACGTTCGCCTGGGTGACCTTCCAGCGCGGCGGGCTGTTCCAGCGCAGCGTCGCCTGCGGCGATCGGCTGGAGAAGGGCCAGGTCATCGGCACCTATTACGACGCTTATGGCAACATCGACGGCCAGGCGACCGCGCCGCATCCCGGGATCGTGCTGTCCGTCAATGGTGGGCCGGTCGTCTCCTCCGGCGACACGCTGGTGCATATCGGCCTCGACCCCAGGGAGGTCTGAGGATGGTCGCCGGCTTCCGCGCCGAGGGCGTCGGCACCGCGCGCTTTGTGCCGGGCGAGGTGACGCGCGGCGAGCTTCGGCTCGGCGATCACATCGCCGGCCCGATCGCCTCGCCGGTCATGGTCGCGACCGGCGCGCGGCCCGGGCCGGTGCTGTGGGTGCAGGCGGCGATCCATGGCGGCGAGACCGGCGGCACGCTGGGCATCGCGCGGGCGCTGCGGCGGATGGACCTGGCGCGCATGTCGGGCGCGGTGGTCGGGGTGCTGGCGGCGAACCCGCTGGCCTTCCGAGCGCAACTCCGCAATACGCCGCAGGACGGTGAGAACATGAACCGCGTCTTCCCCGGCGCGCCCGCCGGCGCGGTCACGCGGCAGATGGCGCATCACCTGCTGACGGCGGCGGAGTCCGTCGCGGCTGCGGTGCTGGATTTCCACTCCGGCGGCGTCGAATGCGTGGTGCCGTTCTACGCGCTGTACTGGGCCGACGGATCCGACGCGTCGCGGTGCGCCGGCGACCTGGCACGAGCGATCGGCGCGGACACGGTGTGGGAAGCCACCGACGCCTGGCTGTCGGGCGCGATGATGGTGCAGCTCACGACGCGCGGCATGCCGGCCGTGATCGTGGAATGCGGCGGCGGCGGCGCGATGCCGGAGGAGCACGTGGAGGCCTTCGCGACCTCGATCGAGGGGGCGGCCCGCGCGCTGTCTATCCTGCCCGGCGCGGCGCCGCGCGCGAAGCGCATCCGCCGCATCGGATCCTGCGACCTGGTCTTCTCGCGCCAGGGCGGCTTCTTCGTGCCGGGATGCGCTGTGGGCGCCTCGCTCGCAGAGGGCGCGGTCTTCGGCCGGATCATCGACGCGTTCGGCGACGAGCGCGAGGTGATCCGCGCGAAGAAGCCGGCCTTCGTCGCCGCGATCGGGCGGCCCTACTTGCCCGTCCATTCCGGCGCGCTGATCGGCGAGCTCAACGACGAGCTGGGCTGGGAGGGGTCCGATGCGTGACGCCGCGATCGCCGCGCTGGGGCTGGAGCGCCGCGCCGGCGCGCGGACGGATGGCCAACTGACGCTGGGCTACGGGCCCGATGGCATGCCGATCGGCTCGCCCGTGATCGTCCTCGGCGGCGCGCAGGACGGGCCGACGCTCTGGATCCAGTGCTGCGTGCACGGCGCGGAGGTCGGCGGCATCGTCGGACTGCACCGGTTCATCGAAGCGCTGGATCTCGGCAGCATGCGCGGGACGATCATCGGGGTCCTCACGGCCAATCCGCTCGCCTTCCTCGCTCAGCAGCGCAACACGCCTTTCGACGGCGAGAACCTGAACCGCGTCTTTCCCGGCGCCGAGGACGGGCCGCATACCCGCCAGGTCGCGCATCGCCTGATCAAGGCTGCGTGCAGCGTATCCGACGCCATCCTGGACCTGCATTCCGGCGGCGACCGGTCGCATGTGCCGCACTACTCGCTCTGCTGGGCCGACGGGTCGGACGCCGCGAAGCGCGCCTTCGCGCTGGCCGGGGCGGCCGACGTCGCGACCGTCTGGGCGGCGACGGACATCTGGCTGCAGAACTCCATGATGGCGCAGGCCACTCGGCGCGGCGTGCCGATGGTGATCGTCGAATGCGGCGGCGCCGCGCAGGTCAGCGACGAGCATGCCGATCTCTTTGCGCGGTCCATCCGCAGCATCGCCGCCGCGATCGGCATCCTGCCCGGCCGGCCGGTGCGGCGCGCCCGCGCCGTGGTGGACCGCTGCACGCTGGTCAACAACACGCGCGGCGGGCTGTTCGAGGCCTTCATCGGCCCGGGCGCGATCGTGGCGAAGGACCAGCCGATCGGCCGCGTCGTGGCGCTGGACGGACGGGAGGTCGAAGTGATCCGGTCGCCCGTCGGCCCGGCCTACGTCGCCGCGATCCGCAAGACCTGGTCGGCAGTGACCTCCGGCGAGATGGTGGCGGAGTGCAACGAGTTCACGCCTTGAATCGAGGCAGCCCGCTGGCGGGCTTCAGCCCTGCATGGCGGCGCGCAGGCTGCGCTCCATGGCACGCCCGAGCATCGCGACAATGGCCTCCACCTCCGCCTCGGTCACGGTGAAAGGCGGCGCCAGCAGGACGTGGTCGCCATTGGTGCCATCCGCCGTGCCGGAGGAGGGATAGCAGATCAGGCCGCTCTCCTGCGCCGTCGCCTTGATGCGCGCGGCCAGTCGCAACCGCGCGTCGAAGGGCCGCTTGCTCTCGCGGTCGGCAACGAGTTCCAGGCTCTGCAACAGGCCGCGGCCGCGGATCTCGCCGACATGTGAATGCTGACCGAATGCCTCGTGCAGGCGGCGCGACAGCAGGGCGCCGCGGTCGCGCACGGCCTCGAGCAGGCTTTCGTCCTCGATAATGCGGATCACCTCGAGCGAGGCCGCGCAGGCCACGGCATGGCTCATATAGGTATGGCCATGGGCCAGCAGGCCGGAGCCCTGCTCGATTGCGCGCACCACCCGCTCGCTCGCCATCATCGCCGCGATCGGCTGGAAGCCGGCGCCGAGGCCCTTGGCGACGGTGATCATGTCGGGCGCGATGCCTTCCTGCCCGGAGACGAACCACTCGCCGCAGCGCCCCATGCCGCACATCACCTCGTCGGCGATCAGCAGCACGCCGTGACGGTCGCAGATCTCGCGGATGCGCGCGAGGTAGCCCGGCACCGGCACCACGCTGCCGAGCGTCGCGCCGCCGATGGGTTCGACGAGGAAGGCGGCGACCGTCTCCGGGCCGAGCCGGCGGATCTCCGCGTCGAGTTCGTCGGCGACGCGCAGGCCGTATTGCTCCAGCGTCTCGTCCTCGCGCTGGCCGCGGTAGGCGTAGCAGGGCGCGATCTGCGAGGTCTCGATCAGGATCGGGGCGTAGAGTTTCCGTCGCCCGGCATGCCCCCCGACCGCGAGCGCGCCGAGCGTGTTGCCGTGGTAGCTGCCGCGACGCGAGATGAAGCGGCCGCGCTGCGGCTCGCCGCGCTCGACGAAATACTGGCGGGCGAGCTTCAGCGCGGCCTCGATCGCCTCCGACCCGCTGCCGAGAAAGGCGACGCGGCCCTGGCCGAAGCCCGCCGGCGCGCGGTCCACCAGCGCCTGCGCCAGCGCCTCGCTCGGCTCGTTGGTGAAGAAGGAGGTGTGGATGTATTCGAGCCGGCCGAGCTGCTCGCGCACCGCCGCGACGATGCGAGGATGGTTGTGGCCGAGGCAGGACACCGCCGCGCCGCCGCTGGCATCGAGGTAGCGCCTGCCCTCTGCGTCGATGATCCAGTTGCCCTCGCCGGCCACCGCGACAGGCGGCGTGTGCCGGAGATCGCGATGCAGCACCGCGGAAGCCCGCCGAGCGTCGAAGGTCATGCTGTCTTGTCCTGCCGCCGTGTTGGCGTTGTTATGGGAACCACGGTTCGAGGGGCGATGCCAAGGTGACGCGAGCAGCGATGCCGGACTGCGATCATGCCCACTGACTCTCTCCGCATCGCCGGTGCCGCGCGCGGCAAGGCGGTGACAATCACGGTGGACGGGCGCGCGGTCGAGGCCTTCGCGGGCGAGAGCGTCGCGACGGCGCTCTGGGCCGACGGCATCAGGCGCCTGCGCAGCAGCCCCGGCGGCGGCCCGCGCGGGATGTTCTGCGGCATGGGCATCTGCCAGGAATGCGTCGTGGAGGTCGACGGTGCCACCGTGCCGTCCTGCCAGGCGCGCGTGGCCGAGGGCCTCGTCGTGCGGCTGCGCCAGGGATGAACGCGACGGCGAGCCACGGGCATGACGTCATCGTGCTCGGCGCCGGCCCCGCCGGGACGGCGGCGGCGACGCAGGCCGCGCGCTGCGGCCTGGCGGTCGCGCTGCTCGACGAGCAGGCGAAACCCGGCGGCCAGGTCTATCGCGCCCCGGTATTCACCATGCCTCCCTCGGTGGAGCAGGCGCGCGGCGATGCGCTCCGCGCCGAACTGGCCGCCAGCGGCGCGCGTCACCTGCCGTCGCGCTGCGCCTGGTTCGTCGAGCCCGGCTACCGCGTGCACGCCGTCGGCCCAGACGGGCCGGAGGTGCATGAGGCGCCGCGCCTGATCCTGGCGACGGGCGCACATGAGCGCGTGATCCCTGCGCCGGGCTGGACGCTGCCCGGCGTCGTCGGACTCGCCGCCGCGACGGTGATGCTGAAAGCCGAGGCCGTGCTGCCGGGGCGGAGCACGGTCGTGGCGGGCGTCGGGCCCCTGCTGTTCGCCGTTGCGGCGGGGATCCTGAAGGCGGGCGGCGAGGTCGCGGCGGTGGTGGACCTGGCGCGCCAGGGCGACTGGCTCGCGCACCTCGGCGCGCTGGCCTCGCGGCCAGACCTGCTGGCGCGCGGCGTCGCCTGGCGCGCGAGGCTCGCAGCATCGCGCGTACCAGTCCTGCACGGCCATGCCGTCGTCGCGCTGCACGGCACCGACGAGTTGCAGGAGGTCGAGGTCGCCCCGGTGGACGCCGCGACCTGGCGCCCGCTCGCCGGGGTTCGACGGCGGATCGCGGCCGATGCCTGCGCTTTCGGGCATGGGCTGGTGCCGGATACCGCCGTCACGCGGCTGCTGCAGGCCCGGCATGTCTTCCGCGTCGAGGCGGGCGGCTGGATCGCGGCGACCGACGAGGATCTCCGGGCGAACCTTCCCGGCCTCTACCTCGCGGGCGACGCCGCGGGCATCGGCGGCGCCGCCGCGGCGGAGGAGCGTGGCCGGCTTGCCGGGCTGGCCTCCGCGCGGGATGCGGGAAGGCTGGGCGACGCCGCCCATGCCGCCGCCGCGACCGCGCCGCGTGCCGCGCGCCGGCGCGCTGAGCGCTTCGGCGCGGCGATCTCGACGCTGATGCGGCCGCGCTCCGGCGCCTATGCCGCGATCCCGCCGGAGACGGTGGTCTGCCGGTGCGAGGACATCACGCGCGCGACGATCGAACAGGCGCTCGACGCCGGCGCCCGCGACGTCAACCAGGCCAAGTCCTGGACGCGCTGCGGCATGGGCCCTTGCCAGGGCCGGCTGTGCGGCGAGACACTCGGCGAACTCGTCGCGATGCGCGGCACCGGGCGCGAGGCGGCGGGCCAGCTCACTGGTCGTCCGCCCCTGCGGCCCCTGCCCTACGACCTGCTGATCGGCGATTTCGACTACGACGCGTTGGATCTTCCCGCGCCCGCCCCGAGCTGAAGGAGGAACGCTGCCATGTCCCGGATCACGGGCGTCGTCCCCGCCATCACCACGCCGTTCCGCGAGGACCTGTCGCTGGACCTCCCGGCCTTCACCCGGCTGATCGAGGCGGTGATCGGCGACGGCGTGGACGGGATCCTCGTCAATGGCTGCACCGGCGAGAGCTGGGCGCTGACCGACGAGGAACGGCGCGCAGTCTACCGCACCGCCGTGGAGACCGCGCGCGGTCGCGTGCCGGTCGTCGCGGGCTGCGGGCACATGCTCGCAGCGGAATCCGTGAAGAAGACGCGCGACGCCGCGGAGGCGGGCTGCGACTTCGCGCTGGTGCAGCCGCCCTGGTACATCCTGCCCGGCCTCGAGGAGGTGATGGACCACTTCGCGGCGGTGCTGAAGGAAACCCCGCTGCCGGTGGTGATCTACAACATCCCGCGCCGCACCGGGATCAACCTGACGCCGGAGATGTGCGACCGGCTCGCGGACCATCCGAAGGTCGTGGCCTTCAAGGAATCATCGAAGGATTTCCTGCTGCTGCAGGAGATCATCCGCGCGGTGGGCGACCGCGCGAATGTCTTCGCGGGCTATGCGTCGCTGCTCGGGCTGGGCGCGCTGGCCTGCGGCGCCGTGGGCTACATGGACAGCACAACGCCGGTGATGGGGCGGCTGTCCGCGAATTTCTACCGGGCGGCGATGGGCGGCGACCTGCCGGCCGCGCGCGCGCTGCAGACTCGCATGGTCACGCTGACGAAGGGCTTCTTCGGCATCGGCACCTTCCCCGCCGGCGTGAAGGCGGCGCTCGACATGCTTGGCAGGCCGGGCGGGCCGACGCGGCCGCCGATCCGGTCGCTGGACGCCGCGCAGAGGGCGAAGATCCGCGCCGCGCTGGTCGGCGCGGGCCTGCTGGACCAGGCGCAAGCCGCGGAGTAGCGCCGTGTTCGACGCGCTTGTCGTCGGCGGTGGGGTGATGGGCGCGGGCACAGCGCTCGCCCTCGCGCGCGGGGGCATGCGCGTGATGCTGCTGGACCGCAAGGGGCTCGGCACTGGTGCGTCGGGCGTCAACGCCGGCACGCTGTCCCTTCAGATCAAGCGGGCGTCGCTGGTCCCTTATGCGCTGCGCGGGCGTGAACGCTGGGCCGACGCGCACCGCCTGCTCGGCGTGGACGTGAATTACCACATGACAGGCGGCCTGACGCTGGCCTTCACCGACGCCGAGGCCACGATCCTCGAAGCGCGGATGGCCGAGCGCAAGGCGGCCGGCGTGCCGCTGGAGATCATCCCGGCCGACCGCGCGCGGGCGATGGAGCCCGCGATCGGGCCGCGCGCCCTGCTCGCCTCCTACTGCCCGATCGACGGCTACGCCGACAGCACCGCGACGGGCCGTGCCTATCGCGCCGCGCTGGTCGCGGCCGGCGTGACGCTGCTCGAAGGCGACGGCGTCGCCGCGCTGGAACGCACGGGCGCCGGCTTCGCGCTGCGGGCGGAATCCGGCGCAGGCTTCGAAGGGCGCCGCCTGGTACTCGCCGCGGGCGCCTGGACGCAGCGCCTGGCGCGGATGCTCGGGGTGGAACTCCCGATCGTGGTGCGCTTCAACATGGTCTCGGTCACGGAGCGGATCCGGCGCCTGGCGACGATGACCATCGGCCACGCCACGGGCCTGCTGACGCTCAAGCAGTCGGACAACGGGACCATGCTGATCGGCGGCGGCTGGCAGGGCCGCGGCGACCCGGAACGCGGCGAGACCGCAATCGTGCCGGAGAACTTCCTGATGAATTTGCGCCTGGCGGCAACCGCGGTGCCGGCGCTCAGGGGCTCGCGCATCGTCCGCAGCTGGATCGGCTACGAGGCGCACGTGCCGGATTTCCTGCCGCTCGCCGGCGCCATGCCGGGCGTGCCGGACGCCTGGCTGCTGGCCTGCGTGCGCGGGGGCTACACCATCGGGCCGTGCATCTCCGAACTGCTGGCCACCCGGATCCTGGGCGGCGAGCCGGAGCTGCCGCTATTCGATCCCGGCCGCTTCAACTCTGTCGCGGCCGCGGCGTGATGGACGCTGGCGGGGTGGACGGTCCGGAGTCATCATCCCGCGCAAGGATCGAGGAAGGGGGAAACCGATGACCCACGACCTGGGCCGCCGCGCGCTGCTCGCGGCCGCGGCCGCGCTGGCGGCGCCGCGCCTCGCCGCCGCGCAGGCCTGGCCGACGCGGCCGATCACCATCGTCGTGCCCTATGCGCCGGGCGGCGGATCGGACGCCGCGGTGCGCGCGGTCGGGCCGATCATGGAACGCGTGCTCGGCCAGCCCATCGTGGTGGAGAACCGTGCGGGGGCCGGCACATCGATCGGCAGCACCTATGTCGCGCAGGCCAGGCCCGACGGCTACACGCTGCTCGCCGGGGCGACGCCGCTCGCGATCAATCCCGCGTTGCAGCCGCAATTGACGCCGAAGGAGCCGATGCGGGAGCTCGCGCCGATCGGGCCGATGTACCGCTCGATCTTCGTCCTCCACGTCCACAACAGCCTGCCCGCGACGACGCTCGCGGAGTTCTTCGCGCTGGCCAAGGCCGATCCGCGCGGCATCACCTATGGCAGCGCCGGCATCGGATCGCTCAACCACCTCGCGGTGGAGCTGCTGGCGTATCGCGCCGGCGCCCAGCTGGAACACGTGCCGTATCGCGGCACCGGCCCGGCGCTGCTCGACCTGCGCAGCGGGCGGATCAAGGCGATGTTCACCTCGCTGCTCGAAGGCGGCCCGCTGATGCAGGAAAGGATCACGCGGCCCATCGCGGTGTCGTCGAAGGAACGGATGTCGCAGCTGCCGGACGTGCCCGCCGTGGCGGAGACGCTGCCGGGCTTCGACGTGACGTTCTGGCAAGGGCTGTTCGCGCCCGCCGGCACGCCAGCCCCGATCATCGCGCGCCTGGCAGAGGCGCTGCGAGCCGGAACCTCCGACCCCGCCCTGACAGCGCGCTACGTCGAACAGGGCACGCCGTTGCTGGTCGGCGGGCCGGCGGAACAGGCGAAGCTGCTCGCCGACGACACCGAGGTCTGGCAGCGCGTCGCGCGCGAGACGAACCTTCGCATCGATTGAGGACGCCATGGCGAAGCTGACCCGCGAAACCGCGGTCGGGCCGATCCCCGCGGTCGTCACGCCCTTCACCGAGGCCGGCGAGATCATGGACGACGCCTTCCGTGACGTCGTGGAGCGCCAGATCGCAATCGGCGCCGGCGGCATCTGCGTGGCCGGCGACAACGGCGAATCCTGGACGCTGGACGGCGCCGAGCGGGGGCGGTTGACGCGGCTGGCGGTGGAGCAGGCGCGCGGGCGCGTCCCGGTGATCATGGGCGCCTCTGCGGCGACCGCGAAGGCGACCATCGCCTATGCCCGCCTGGCGCAGGAGGCCGGGGCGGCGGGGCTGCTGGTCATGCCGCAGCCCTATGTGCTGAAGGCGACGCGGGACGAGTTGCTGCGCCGTTTCGCCGCGCTTGCCGCCGCGGTCGACCTGCCCATCGTCGCCTACAACACGCCGCGCCGGTCGGGCATCGACCTGACGGTGGACGACATAGCGGCGATCTGCGATGCGGCGCCCGTGGTCGCGATCAAGGAAAGCAGCCGCGACTTCTTCCACCACACGCATCTGCTGGACCGGCTGCGCGACCGGATCTCCGTGCTGACAGGCCCGTCGCACTACATCCTGCCCTGCGTCGCGCTCGGCGCGCGCGGCTTCATCGCGACGGGGCCGGAGCTGCTCGGGACGGAATGCGCTGAGATCATGGCGCTCGGCGCGGGCGCGCCCTGCGACGAATACCGCGCGATGCACCGGAAGCTGACGGTGCTGTACCAGCTGCTGATGGGCACCGGCACCTGGCCGGCGGCGCTGAAGGCGGCGCTGAACCTGCTGGGCTGGCCGGCCGGCGTGCCGCGCGATCCCGTCCTGCCGCTGGCGGGTGCGGACCTCGACAGGCTCCGCCGCACCCTGGCGGAGCTCGGGCTGCTGTGAGCGACGCGGCGCTTCAGGGCCGCGTCGCCGTCGTCACCGGCGGCGGCAGCGGCATCGGCCGCGCCATCGCGCGCCGCTTCGCCAGGGCGGGCGCGCGCGTCGTCGTCGCCGGCCGTAGAGAGGCCGCGATTGCCGCGGTGGCGGCGGAAACACACGGCATCGCCGTGACCTGCGACGTGACGAGGCTCGACGACGTGGAAGCGTTGTTCGCTCGCGCGCTCGCTTGGGGCGGAAGCTGCGACGTCTTCGTCAACAATGCCGGTCAGACCGGCCCCGTGGGCGCGCTGGCCGAGGTGGACCTCGACGCCTGGCGCGCCTGCATCGAGGTGAACCTGTTCGGGGCGATGCACGGGCTGCGCGTGGCGGCGAGGATCATGGCGGCGCAGGGGCGCGGCTCCATCATCAACATGTCCTCGCGCATGGGGCTGCACGGTTATCCCATGCGCAGTGCCTACAGCGCGACCAAGTTCGCCCTGATCGGCATGACGGAAGCCGTCGCGCGGGAAGTCGGGCCGCGCGGCGTGCGCGTCAACGCGCTCTGCCCCGGCGCGGTCAGCGGCGAGCTGATGGAGCGCGTCATCGCGGCGCGCGCGGCGGCGGAAGGCCGCCCGCCCGAGGAGATCATCCGCCGCGACTACACCGACAGTGCCGCGCTGCGTCGCTGGCTCTCGCCGGAGGAAGTGGCGGACGCCGCGCTGTTCCTCGCCTCCGACGCGTCCTCCGCGGTCACGGGCGAACGCATCCGCGTGGATTGCGGGCGCTTCTGATGCGCGCGCTCGAGGGCATCCGGATCCTCGACTTCAGCCATGTCATCGCCGGCCCCTTCTGCACGGCGCAGCTGGGCCTGCTGGGCGCCGAGATCATCAAGGTGGAGGAGCCCGGCGGCGACTACATGCGCGGCCGCGGCGGCGACGATGCGCTGCGGCGGGCGGGCATGGGCGACCACTTCGCCGTGCAGAACGCAAACAAGCGTTCCATCGTGATCGACCTGAAGACGGACGAAGGCCGTGCGCTGGCGCGCCGGCTCGCGCTGCGCGCTGATGCGGTGGTGGAGAACTTCCGCCCCGGTGTGATGGCGCGGCTCGGGCTCGACTACGCGGCGCTGTCGGCGACGAATTCGCGCTTGGTGATGTGCTCGCTGAACGCCTTCGGCGAAGCCGGCTCCTTCGCCGGGCGCCCGGCCTACGACAACGTCGTCCAGGCCGCGTGCGGGCTGATGGCGATGACGGGCACGGCCGACTCCGGCCCGCTGAAGGCCGGCGCGCCGATCCTGGACTACGCGTCGGGGACCATGGCGGCCTTCGCGCTGGCCGCGGCGCTGCTGCGGCGCGAACGCACCGGGCAGGGCCAGCACATCGAGGTCTCGATGCTCGACACCGCCTTTATGCTGATGGGGCCCGTGATCTCCTCGCTGCTGAACGGCGGGCGCGCGCCGCGGCCGCATGCGAACGAACACGCGCTGGCCGCGGCGTCCTGCTACGAGGCCGCGGACGGCGCGCTCATCATGCTCGGCGCCTGCACGCAGCGACAGTTCGAAACGCTGTGCCGGCTGATCGGGCGCGCAGACCTGCTGGACGATCCGCGCTTCGCCGACGTGCGTCGGCAGGACCCGCATCGTGCCGCGCTGTCGGCGATCCTGGCCGAGGAGATGCGACGCCGGCCCGCCGCGGCCTGGGAAGCGCTGCTGGCGGACCAGGTGCCGGCCGTGCGCGTGCGCGACCTGGCGGAGGCGCTGTCCGACAGCGACGCCGCCGCGCGTGGCGTGGTGGCAGAGGTGGGCTGGCCTTCCGCCGGCGGCCGGATCGCCATTCCCGTCGCGGCCTGGCGCGCGGATGCCGACGGCCCTGCGATGGACCGGCCGCCGCCCGCGCTCGGCGCCAACACCGACGCCATCCTGACAGAGGCCGGCCTGGCTCCGGCGGAGATCGCCGCCCTGCGCAAATCGGGCGCATTGGGCATGAGGAAGGAAGCAGGACCATGATGCGTCGCCGTTCCCTCGTCGCGCTGGCCGGCGCTGCGCTGCCGCTGCCCGCCGTGGCGCAGGCCTGGCCCGGCAAGCCCGTCCGCTTCTTCGTGGGCTTCGCGGCCGGCGGCACGATCGACATCGCGGCCCGCCTGCTCGGCGAGAAGCTCTCCCCGGGCTGGGGCCAGCCCATCGTGATTGAGAACCGCGCCGGCGCCGGCGGCACCATTGCGGGCCAGGCTGTCGCGCGCGCCGAGCCCGACGGCACGACGCTGCTCGTCTCCTCCGCAGCGGAGGTGGTTGTCGCGCCCTATACCCAGGCCGGCCTCGCCTACAACCCGCGCACGGACCTCACGCCGATCAGCCTGATCGCGCGCAATCCCTTCGCGCTGGTGGTGACCGAGAGCCTGCCCGCGCGCACGCTCGATGAGCTGATCGCGCTCTCGAAGCGGCAGCCGCTGAGCTATGCGAGTTCCGGCGTCGGCACCACGACGCATTTCGTGACGGAGCTGTTCAAGCTGCGCACCGGCACGGATATCGAGCACGTGCCCTATCGCGGCACGGCGCAGCTTCAGGCCGACCTGGCGGCGGGTCGCGTGCAGATTGCCTTCGACGCGGTCTCCGCCGTGCTGCCGCAGGTCCAGGCCGGGCGGCTGCGCGCGATCGGTGTCGCGACCGCCACACGCAGCCCGCAGGCGCCCGACATCCCGACACTGGCGGAGCTCGGACTGGCCGGGTTCGTCGGCGGCGGCTGGGCCGGTTTCCTCGGTCCGGCAGGCCTGCCGGCGCCGATCGCAACGCGGCTCGAGACAGACGTGCGCGCCGCGATGGCCGCCGGCGTCGGGGAGGAACTGGCCAAGCGTGGCTTCGACCCCATCGGCAGCACCAGCGCAGAGTTCCGCGCTTTCATCGAGGAAGAGACTGTCCGCTGGGGCGAGGTCGCCCGCGCCGCCGGCATCAGGCCTACCTGATTTTCGTGCGCTTGCGGCGGTTTCGCGCTTACGCGCATCATCCGGCCTGGTCGGGCCGGAACCTGGATCCGATCACGGAGGACGTGCGTCATGACGAAGCCAATCCCTCCCGCCCCGTTCGGCCGCCGAGCGATGCTCGTCGCGGCCGTCGCGATGCTGCCGGCACCATCAATCGCCCAGGGCGCCGGCCAGACCATCCGCATCGCCGTGGTGCGCGCCACGGTCCTCGCGCCCGCGCTGCTGGTGCAGCAGTTTCTCCCGGCGGGCTGGCGGACGGACCTCACGCCCTTCGTCGCGCCCGGCGACATGTCCAACGCGCTGCTCACCGACAGCGTGGACCTCGCGTATATCGGCCTGACCATCGGCATCGTGGCACGGTCGCGCGAGCAGCCGATCTCCATCGTCGCGAATGGCGCGGGCAAGGGCACGGCGATCATCGTCCGCGCAGACAGTGACATCCGCAGCATCGCCGACCTCCGCGGCAAGCGGGTCGGCAACATCCCGCTCGCGATCCACGAGATCCTGTTGCGCGAGGAACTTCGCAAGGCAAACATGCGGATCCAGGACATCAACCTGATCCGCCTCGGCCCCGCGGACATGCCGGGCGCGCTGCAGCGCGGCGAGATCGATGCCTTCGCCGGCAACGAGCCGAACGCGACGCTCGCCGTGATGGGCGGCTATGGCCGCGTGCTGATGTTTCCCTATGACAATCCCGTCGGCACCATCAATGTCGGCGTGCTGTCCAGCGATCGCGTCACGTCGCAACGACAGGAGCTGATGCGCGCCTGGGCGGAGGCACATGCGAAGGCGACCGACAGGCTGGCGGCCGACCCGGAGGGTTGGGCCGACTTGGTCGCGCGCGAATGGGGCTACGATCGCACCGCGACCCGACGCTCGATCGACAACATCGAGCTGGGCTGGCGTATCGATGCGCGTTTTGAAAGCCAGCTCGGCGCGTATATCGACCGGCTGCAGGAGCTCGGCGTCATCACCCGCAAGCCCGACATGTCGAAGCTGCTGGTGAAGTCCTTCGTGGAGGGCGTCAGGGTCTGAGCATGGACGTCGTGTGGCGCGCCAGCCTTCCCTGGCGCGCGCTGGTCATCCCGCTGGGGGTCCTCGCGCTCTGGTCGGGGCTGACCGATGGCGGCATAGTACCGCGCTACCTGCTGCCGCCGCCGGGGGCGGTGTGGGACGCGGCCCTCGATTTCTTCTTCGGCGACGGGCCCGGGCCGTATTCCGGCACCTTCCTGATCCACTTCTGGGCCAGCCTGAAGCGCGTGCTGGGCGGTTTCCTCGTGGGATCGGGCCTCGGCGTGCCGATCGGCATCCTCCTCGGCTACTACCGCGGCGCGGCTTCCTTCGTGGAGCCGACGCTGCAGCTTATGCGGTCGATCCCCGGCATCTGCTGGCTGCCGCTGGCGCTGATCTGGTTCGGCATCGGCACGCCGTCGGCGATCTTCCTGATCGCGCTGGGATCCTTCTATGCAGTGTTCCTGGCGACGCTGCAGGCCGTGAAATACGTCGATCCCGTGCTGCTGCGGGCGGCGCGGAGCCTTGGCGCGTCGCAAGCCGCGCTGCTCGGCACCGTCGTGCTGCCCGCGGCGTTCCCGGGCGTGCTGAGCGGGCTCCGGATCGGGCTGGCCTATTCCTGGATCTACATGGTGCTGGGCGAGTTCACCGGTGTGAACTCCGGCCTCGGCGCCACCCTTCTGCAGGCGCGCGAGACGCTGGATACCGAGCTCATCATGGCGCTGATGGTGATCATCGGCGCGCTCGGCGTCCTGACGGACTGGCCTATGCTGCAGCTGATGCGGCGCGTGTTCCGGATGGATGTGAGGTGACCATGGCGGGCTACCGGCTGGGCGTCGATATCGGCGGCACGTTCACCGACTTCGTTCTGGAGGAGGTCGGCACGGGCCGGATCCATCTCGGCAAGACGCTGACCACGCCGACCGATCCCTCGGACGCCGTTATCGAGGGTCTGGCCGGCCTGCTGAAGGCCAGCGGCTGCGCGGCAGAGGGGCTGACGCAGATCGTGCATGGAACGACGCTCGGCACCAATTCGGTCATCGAGCGGACCGGCGCGAAGACCGGACTGCTGACGACCGAAGGCTTCCGCGACGTCCTCGCGATCCGGCGGGAGGCCCGCTACGACTACTACGACCTGCAGATAGAACTGCCGGAGGCGCTGGTGCCGCGCCCGCTGCGCCGCGGCGTCGCGCAACGCATCGACCGCGACGGCAACGAAGCGAAGCCTTTGGACCGCGACCAGCTGGCCGCGGAGATCGCGGCGCTGAAGGAGGCCGGCGTCGCCAGCATCGCGGTCTGCTACCTGCATGCCCACAAGAACGGCGCGCATGAGGCCTCGACGGCCGAGGCCATCGCGGCGATGGCGCCCGGCATCTATGTCAGCCTGTCCAGCGAGGTCGCACCGGAGATCCGGGAATACGAGCGGACCTCGACGACCGTCATCAACGCCTATCTCCAGCCGCTGATGGACCGCTACCTCGCGCGGCTGGCGGAACGCGTGGCGGCGATGGGGGTGCGCTGTGATCTGCACCTCATGCTCTCCAGCGGATTGCTCACGACGTCGGAACAGGCCAGGCGCTTCCCGACGCGGCTGATCGAATCCGGGCCCGCCGGCGGCGTGAAGCTGGCAGAGCGCTTCGGGCGGCTGACCGGTCAGAGCGACGTGATTGCCTTCGACATGGGCGGCACCACGGCCAAGGCGTCGCTGATCCATCACGGCGAAGTCGCGGTGGCGCGCGAATTCGAGGTCGCGCGGCTCGACCGCTTCAAGCGCGGCAGCGGCTTTCCCGTCCGCGTGCCCTGCGTGGAAATCGAGGAGATCGGCACCGGCGGCGGCTCCATCGCCTGGATCGACCGTCTCGGCCAGTTGCAGGTCGGGCCACGCAGCGCCGGCGCCATGCCGGGGCCGGCCTGCTACGGGCGCGGCGGCACGAAGCCGACGGTGACCGACGCCGACCTCGTGCTGGGCTATCTCGACCCCGGCTATTTCCTCGGCGGCGAGATGACGCTGGACATCGAGGCATCGCGCCGCGCGATCGAGGAACATGTCGCGACCCCGCTCGGCCTCAGCGTGACCCAGGCCGCCTGGGGGATCCATCGCGTAGCGAATGAGGACATGGCCAACGCCTTCCGCATCCATGCAATGGAACACGGCCGCGATCCCAGCCGTTATGCCCTGCTGAGCTTCGGCGGCGCGGGGCCCGTGCATGCCTATGGCGTGGCGCGCATCCTGCGCTCCCCCGCCGTGCTGGCGCCGTCGCGCGCCGGCGTCGCCTCGGCGCTCGGCTTCCTGGTCGCGCCGATCGCGTCGGAAGCGGTGCGTGCCTATGTCACGCGCCTCGATCGCATCGATTACGCGCGGCTGCGCGGGCTCTTCGCGGAGATGGAGGCGAAGGGGCGGGAATTCCTGGCCAGCGCCGGCGTCGCGCAGGCCGACATGGTCGTCACGCGGTCGGCGGACATGCAGTATGTCGGACAGATGCACGACATTTCCGTGCCCATGCCGGATGGCGACCTGACGGAGGCTGATTACCCGAGGCTACGCGCGGCCTTCTTCTCGCGCTATCGCGACCTGTTCCACCGGACCGCCGAATTGCAGGTCGAAGCGCTGAACTGGCGCGTCACGGTCAGTGCACCGCCACCGCCGCTCGACCTCGTGCTGCGACAGCCCGCCGCGGGCGCCGCTCAGAAGGGCGAGCGCCTGGCCTATTTCCCGGAAGCCGAGGGCTACGTCCTTACGCCGGTCTACAACCGCTATGCGCTGGCGCCGGGCGCCGCGCTGCAGGGCCCGGCGATCGTGGAGGAGCGGGAATCGACGCTCGTCGTCGGTCCCGGCGCGACGGTGCGCGTTGACGAGTACGGCACGCTGGTGGTGCAGCCACCCGCGGCCCGCGCGAAGGAGGCGGCGTGATGGACGGTGACCGCATCGACACCGACCAGGCGCTGGTCAACCAGGTCTTGTGGGCGCGGCTTCGCGCGCTCATGGACGAGGCGGGCGCCACGCTCCGCCGCACTGCCTTCTCCTTCCCCACGCGGGAGTCCAACGACTTCGCGGCCTGCCTGATGGACACCCATGGCGATTCCGTCGCGCAATCCATCCAATCCATCCCGTCCTTCCTCTCAACGCTGCCGCTGACGACCAAGGCGATCCTGGAAGTCCGGCCAAAGGAGAAATGGCGGCCGGGCGATGCGATGCTGACCAACGATCCCTGGCTCGGTGCGGGACACCTGCCCGACGTGACGATCGTGCAGCCCGTCTTCTGGCGCGACCGGCTGGTCAGCTTCGCCGGCGCGATCACGCATATCTCTGATGTCGGCGGCACGTTGTTCGGCGGCCAGACCCGCGAGATCTTCGAGGAAGGGCTGCGCTTCGCGCCCACCCTGATCCAGACCGCGGAAGGCCCCAACGAGACCTTCTTCGGCATCATCCGCACCAACACGCGCGTCCCGGACGAGGTGATCGGCGACCTGCACGCGCTGATGTCGGCCAACGACGCCGCCGCGCGCGGCGTCTGCCAGTTGCTGGACGAAGGCGAGTTGAAGGATCTCGACGCCTTCGGCGCCTACGTCAAGGATCGCTGCGAGATCGCGATGCGAGACGCGATCCGCCGCATCCCGAACGGTACCTACCGCGCCGAGGTCACGGCCGACGGCTACGACGAGCCGATCCCCTTGAAGTGCGAGATAACAGTGTCCCACGAGGACATCGTCATCGACTACACGGGATCGTCGCCGCAGGTGCCCTGGCCGCTGAACGGCGTACACAACTTCACATACGCCTACACCGTCTATCCCCTGAAATGCGCGATCGCGCCAGAGGTGCCGAACAACTCTGGCACGCTGCGGCCCTTCCGCGTGGAGGCGCCAGTGGGATCGGTGCTCAATGGCAAGCACCCCGCGCCGGTCGGGCTGCGGCACATCAACGGGCAGCTCCTGCAGGCGATGATCTACCGCGCGCTGCAGCCCGTGATGCCGGAGCGCGTGATCGCGGCCAGCGGATCGCCTTCCGCCATCGCAGTGCTGTCCGGTCGCAAGCCTGATGGCGAGGGCTTCGTGATCTACCTCTTTCTCGCGGGCGGCATGGGCGCGCGGCACGGGCGCGACGGCGTCAGCACCGTCGCTTTCCCCGCCACCGTCACCAACGTTCCGGCCGAGGTCGCGGAGGAAGCCGCCCCCGTCCGCATCGAGCGCAAGGAATACCGCCTGGACTCAGCCGGCCCCGGGCGCACCCGCGGCGGCTTCGGGCAGGAGGTCCGTGTGCGCAACGTCTCCGACCTGCCGATCACCGTCTCCATGCTGACCGACCGCCACCGCTTCGCGCCGCAGGGCCTGGATGGCGGGGGCGAGGGCGCGAAAGGCGAGGTCTTCCTGGAGTCCGGCGAGCCCGCGCGATCCAAGGGTCACACCATGCTCAAGCCCGGCGACTGCCTGGTGATCCGCACACCGGGTGGCGCGGGCTATGGCGACGCCGCACAGCGCCCCGCCGAGTTCATCGCACGCGACGTCGCCGCGGGCTTCCGGCCGGGCTGAGCGGTGGCCAACCGCATCCTCTTCGACCGCGTCGGGAAACGCTTCGAGCCGACGCGCGGCGGGTCGGTGGTCACCGCATTGGAAGGACTGTCACTCGCCATCGCGGATCGGTCCTTCGTCTGCCTGGTCGGACCCTCGGGCTGCGGTAAGAGCACGCTGCTGAACCTTCTGGCGGGCTTCGAGAAACCGACCGCCGGGCAGGTCCTGCTGGACGGCAGGCCCGTGCGCGGCCCTGCGCCGGACCGGGGCGTGGTGTTCCAGGAAGCCGCGCTGTTCCCCTGGCTCACCGTGCTCGACAACGTGTGCTACGGCCCGCGCCGGCGCCGCGTCCCGCGCTCAAGCTACATCCCTGCGGCGCGGGCGCTGCTGGAACAGGTCGGGCTCGCACGCTTCGCCGACAACTACCCCAACGAGCTTTCTGGCGGCATGCGCCAGCGCACCGCCATTGCGCGCGCCCTGGTCAACGACCCCGAAGTGCTGTTGCTCGACGAGCCCTTCGGCGCGCTGGATGCACAGACGCGATCCATGATGCAGGAACTGCTGCTCGCGATCTGGGAACGCCACCATCGCACCGTCCTGTTCGTCACGCATGACGTGGAGGAGGCGGTCTTCCTTGCCGACCGCGTGATCGTCATGAGCCGCGCGCCCGGCCGCATCATGGCGGACGTGACGATCGACCTGCCGCGCCCTCGCTCCTTCGAGGTGCTCACCGAGCCCGCCTTTACCGCCTACAAGCGAGACGTCCTCACCCTCGTCCGCCAGGAGGCCCGCGCCGTCGCGGGGGAACGCGATTGACCAGCGCCGCCCAGCGCCTGCGCGCGCTTCTCACGCAGCCCGATCCCGTGGTCGCGCCCGGCGCACCGGATCCTCTGACCGCGCTTCTCGCGCAAGAGGCGGGCTTCGCCGCGCTGCACGGCACCGGCGGCGGCATCGTGCGCAGCCTCGGCCAGCCCGATCTCGGCCAGTTCGGGCTCGAGACGCTGGTCGCCCGCATCGGCGCGATTACCGAGGCCTGCGACCTGCCCATCATCGTGGACGTGGACAGCGGTTTCGGCGGCCCGCTCCCGCTGGCCCGCGCCGTCCGCCTGCTGGCGCGCGTGGACGCCGCCGCGGTGCATGTGGAGGACCGAGAGGTCCCACGCCGCTCCCTCGACCCGCGCGCCGACATCATGGAACCGGCTCGGATGGAAGGCCGCATCCGCGCCGCGCTGCATGCACGTGGCGCCGAAGGCCCGCTGGTGATCGCGCGTACGGACAGCCGGCCGGCGCTCGGCCTGGACGCCGCGATCGACCGCGTCAATCGCTATGCCGATGCCGGAGCCGACCTCGTCTATCTTGAGTTCATCAAGGCGCGCGAGGAGATCGAGGCCGTGGCGCGCCGCGTCGCCGCGCCGAAGCTCATTGCCGTGACGCGGGGTGAGACCGCGCCGCTGACAGTGCGCGAGTTCGGCGAGTTGGGCTTCCGGGTGGTGATCTTTCCCGCGGATGCCCAGCTTGCCGCCATGCATGCCGTCCGTTCGATACTAGCGCATATCCGGGACCACGGCACGGCAGAGGGCTTCGGCGCGATGGCGACCATGACCGATCGGAACCGACTGGTCGGCACCGACGCCGCCCAGGCGTTCGAACAAGATCACTTGCCGGACTAGATTTGCACCGCGGATTGGATGTCGCGCACAGCGCGGTGCGATGCTGATCTGTGACTGCAGACTGCGACAAATCGGCACACGGAATCGTGTCGATTCATCACTGACTTGCGCGTCGCGTCAATCGGCGGTTTTGTCGGATACGGACCGTAACGTCTCCGAAGGGAGCGGATCGCGCTGCAACACCGTCGGAGGTCACCATGGCTCAATCCCGCCCGATCCTCATTGTCGAGGACGATGCCGCGCTCCGCGCCACTCTAGCCGAGCAATTGACTTCTGAAGGCGAGTTCCTGGCCGAGGAGGCTGAGAGTGCTGCTGAAGCGGAAGCCAAGCTGGGTGACGGCAGCGCTCGCTTCGACGCCATTCTGCTCGATGTCGGGCTACCAGACGGTGATGGACGCGACCTCTGCGCCAAGCTGCGCCGCGAGGGCAAAAACATGCCCGTCATCATGCTGACCGGTGCAAATGGCGAGTCCGATGTCGTGCATGGACTCGACTCTGGCGCAAACGATTACATCGCGAAGCCAGTCAGCGTGCCAGAGTTGCTGGCCCGTGTGCGTGCGCAACTCCGAACCTACGACGAGTCGGTTGATGCCGTCTTCAGCATCGGGCCCTACGTGTTTCGTCCAAGCGCGAAGCTTGTCCATGAGCCCGGCCGCAACCGCAAGATACGCCTGACCAGCAAGGAAACCGGCATCCTCAAGTTCCTCTTCCGCGCTGGTGGCCAGACCACACCGCGCGAGCAGCTCCTCCATGAAGTCTGGGGCTACAACAGCGGGGTCACGACCCACACGCTCGAGACGCATATTTACCGGCTGCGCCAGAAGATCGAGCCAGACCCCAATACGCCGGCTCTCCTGGTAACCACGAAAGGCGGCTACAAGCTGAACGTCACCGCAGCGTAATAGAAACACGGCAAGCGCGTCACGCGTGTAGAGGGCTTGCGCGTGGGGACGGCCGGGAGAGCTGTCACCTGTCGAAGCCTCCGGTACGGCGGTGGCCGCTTGGGGACAAAGTTAGCGCGCTCCGCCGTTGGTGGTGAGCCATTCCACCACGGCCCGCCGCTCGGCCTCCGATCGGAGGCCGTTCCCGCCCATCCACAGGCCCGAGTACATCTCCTCCGGATCCTCCAGGAAGCGAGCGAGGCGCGCCGTATCCCAAGTGTCTCCGGCCTGACCCGCCTCGCGCAGGACGGGCGAGTAGTCGAAGCCCGCATCGCCCGCGACGCGGCGGCCTAGGACGCCCTGCAGGTTTGGCCCTGCCATGGGTGGCGCGTCGCTCGCCACGGCGTGGCAGGACGCGCAACTCCGCTCGAACACCAACCGCCCGTCCTGCGCTGCTGCCGGCGCCGCCAGCAGGAGGGCGCAGGCGATGACGCGCCTCACAGCCCGTATTCGATCCGGACGATCCGATCCGTGCCGCTCTCCCCGCCCCAGGCCTGACCGGCGACGCCGTCCATCTGGCGGACATTCGCGTTGGCCCGATCCGACGGGAATGACACGAAGCGCTCCGCCGCAGGGTCGAAGCGGACAATGGCGTTTGCCGGGAAATCAGTCAGCCAGACCTTGTCCTGCGGATCCACCCAAACCGAATAGGCACGCGGACGCTCGCCAGGCAGCTTCCAGGCCCGCCATGACCCGTCGCGCGGGTCGTGCATCGAGACGTTGCCGCTGTTCCACTCGCTTATCCAAAGCCGGCCCTGGCTGTCCGACCAGACGCGCCGCGCTCCCTGGTTCGGCGTTGGCGGCTCCAGGATGCGCACGCGGCCCGTGTCCAGATCCTCGATCTGTGCGAGGTGGTTGCCGGCCAGCGATACGTACCAGATTGTGCCCCGCGGGGTCCTTGTGATGCCGTAGGGACCGCGGCCGCGCGGCGCCTCCCAAACATCCATCCGCTCGGCTGCGGGAGTGAAGCGGCCGTATATGCCGTTCTGACCGGTGAACCAGTAGGTGCCGCGATCGTCGAACACGCCGGTGTTGAGGTTGGCGTTGGCGAAGCGATCCGGCAGCTTCCAGAGCTGTAGGCGGTGGTCGCGCGGGTCCACGCGGGCAATGGCGTTCTGTCCGCCCTCGGTCACCCATGCCGCGCCATCCGGGCCGCGGATCACGCCGTGCGGCGCCGCGCCCTGGCCGAGCTCGACCACGCGGATGGAGCCGTCGCGCGGATCAAGCCTGTTGAGCGTTCCGTCGCGCTGACCGCAGAACCAGAACGTGCCGTCGCCGGCGGCAGTGACGTCGCGGGAGCCGACGCGCCCGGTGCGGCCCGGAGCCTTGGCGTCGTACCAGGTGACGCGGAAGCCGGGTGGGGCTTCGGCGGCCGGGCGCTGGCCCTGCGCGGCCGCGCCACGCACCAGAGTAGGCGCAGCCAGCCCGGCGGTTGCAAAAGCGAGGAGAGCGCGGCGCTGCATTTCTGTTCTCCCGGTCGACAGCTCGATGATGCCGACGCGTTGCCGGCCCTGGCAAGAATCTCGTGCTGCGGCCACCCGGCCGGAACCGGCTTCACGACGAGAGCAACAGGCAGCGGATGGCGGGAGGGCGGTCCGGTCCCCGCGCCCCGTTTCTCGCTCCTACCGGATCGGCGGCGCGTATTGGAGCCCGCCGCGGGTCCAAAGGTTGTTGATCCCGCGGGGCACGCCGAGCGGGGTGATGTTGCGCTCCCAGCTCTCACCGAAGTTGCCGACCTGGCGGATGATCCGGACAGCCCACTCGTTGTCGAGCCCCATGGCGCGGCCGAAATCGGCACTGCGACCAAGCAGGCGCTGCACGTCGGGATTCTGGCTGCCCATGTGACTGTCGATGTTCGCGCCGGTGATGCCGAGTTCCTCGGCGCTCACCATGGCGAAATGGCTCCAGCGCACCACGTCGAAGAAGCGCCAGTCGCCCTTACGCACCGCCGCGCCCAGCGGCTCCTTGGAGATGATCTCCGGCAGCAAAATGAACTGCTCCCCTGTCGCGCCCTGGCTGGCGCGGAGCGAGGCAAGCACCGAAGCGTCGTTGGTCAGAGCATCGCAGCGACCCGCGATGAAGGCGGCGCGGATCTCCTCCGGCTGCTGGATCACCACCGGGGTGAAGCGCATGTTGTTCGTGCGGAAGAAGTCAGCGAGGTTCAGCTCCGACGTCGTGCCAGGCGACACGCAGATCGTCGCGCCGTCGAGTTGGCGCGCCGAGGTGATGCCGGAGGACTGCTTCACCATGAAGCCCTGGCCGTCGTAGAAGTTGATCGAGGCGAAGGCCAGGCCGAGCTGAGCCTCTCGTCCCAGCGTCCAGGTCGTGCTGCGCGCCAGCATGTCCACCTCGCCTGACTGCAGCGCGGTGAAGCGCATCTGCGTGGTTGTCGGAACGAAGCGCACCTTGTTGGCATCGCCAAGGATCGCGGCTGCGACGGCGCGACAGGCATCGACATCGAGGCCACGCATCTCGCCGCGTGAGTCCGGCCTGGCGAAGCCCGCGGCGTCGCCGACGCCGCAGACGAGTTGCCCGCGGGCGCGGATCGCCGCAATGGTGTCGACGGTCGTCTGGGCCGGCGCGCTACCGGGCAGCAGCGCGGCCAACATGGCAGCCGCCACGCCGACCAGGGCAACGCGAATGCGCGAAATGCGCGATGCGCGGACGGTACGATGCACGCGGTCTGGCCCCTCATGTCCTGATGCTCCTCCCGATTTTCCGCTCGCTCGGCCGAAGGGCAAGCGCAACTCGTGGCGCGGCGAAGGCGGCGCATCCAAAAGACAGGTTGCAAGGCACTGGGGCCGCCAAGACTTGGGCAGCCATCATTCAAACCGCGGCCGCTACAGCATGACAACGAAAGTTGAAGCAGCCGGGCTGGGACGAAGGCGCGCCAGAAGCAGCAGTGAGGGCAGTCCTCCCACCAGCCTCGCTCGGCGGCCATCTTGATGCATCAAAGCATGATCGGCAGGTTGACAGCAGACACGGCAAGCTCAACCGTCCCTAACTTAATGACCTGCGTTCAGTGGGGGAAAGCCGAGGCATGGCAAGAACGACGGCTTCGGCCATCTCCGAGCTACTTAGCTCGCATGAGACGGGCATTCTTGCCGAGTGGCTGGCGCTGCTATCGCAAGCAGACACTAGCGGCCGCATCGGCCGGGGCGAATTGGAGGCGCAAACGCGCGACTTTCTCCGTGCGCTGCGCGAGGCGGCTGCTAGCGACGATGCATTCAACAGCATGGAAAGCGCCCCCTTCGTGCGGCTGCGCGACGTGCTGGGCGCGATCTCCCGATCCCGAGCGCAACAAGGATTTTCGCCTTCCGAGACCGCGATCTTCGTCTTCTCGCTCAAGCAGCCTCTCTTTGCCCGCTTGCGCGAGATGCATGGCAAGGACGGGGATGCAGTGGGTCGAGACACGTGGGCCGTGACGGAGCTTCTGGACCAACTTGGCCTGCACACCGTCGAAGCGTACCAAAAGAGCCGCGAGGAGGTCATTGCGCGGCAGCAGGAGGAGATCTCCGAGCTGTCCACGCCTGTCGTCAAACTCTGGAACGGCGTCCTCGCACTGCCACTGATCGGCACGCTGGACAGCGCACGGACCCAGGTCGTGATGGAGAACCTGCTGCAGAGCATCGTGGACAACGGTGCCGAGATCGCGATCATCGACATCACTGGCGTGCCTACGGTCGACACCCTCGTCGCCCAGCACTTGCTCAAGACCGTCGCCGCGGCACGGCTGATGGGAGCCGATTGCATTGTCAGCGGCATCCGGCCGCAGATTGCGCAGACCATGGTCCATCTCGGCGTCGAGCTGAACGTCGTGTCCAAAGCTAGCCTCGCCGACGCCTTTGCCCTTGCGCTCGCGCGCATCGGCCGCGCCGTGGTGCCAGCCAGGTCCGTCGCCGGCCCGCGTCCGAACGGCACGGCCTGAACCGCCGAGCGCCGCCATGGACCGCATCCCCATCCTAAAGCTCGGTCATGCCTTGCTGGTCACGATCCAAGTGGACATGCACGACCGCCTGGCCATGGCGCTCGAGGAGGACCTGACCCAACGGATCGTGCAGGCCGGCGCAAAGGGTGTGCTGATCGACATCTCGGCACTGGAGGTGGTGGACAGCTTCATCGGCCGCACGCTTGCGAACATCGCGAGCGTCTCGCGCATGCTCGATGCTGACACGGTGGTCGTGGGCATGCGGCCTGCGGTCGCCATCACGCTTGTCGAACTGGGCCTGTCGCTTCCCGGGGTTCGTACCGCGCTGAACGCCGAGCGCGGGATGGCCCTGATCGATCGCAGCGTGGCCGACGTGGACGGGGACGCAGCGGCGGGCGCCACCGATGTCCACGACAGCGAGTGACATCGTCGCAATCCGGACGGGGGATGACGTCGTCCGCGTCCGGCAGGAGGTGCGGGCCATGGCGACGCGGGCGGCGCTGAGCCTGGTCGATCAGACCAAAATCGTGACCGCAGCGAGCGAGCTGGCACGAAACACGCTGGATTATGGCGGCGGCGGCACTGCACGGATCATGCTGCTGCAGGAGGGCGCACGTCGCGGTGTAAGGGTGATTTTTGAAGATCAGGGTCCCGGGATTCCCGATGTGGAGCAGGCGCTTCGCGACGGATTCACGACCGGAAGGGGCCTTGGCCTTGGTCTGGGTGGTTCCAAGAGGCTCTGCAACGAATTCCGCATAGAAACCGAACTCGGCAAAGGGACGCGCATCACCATCGCACGTTGGCGCTAGGCAATGCAGAGCGTCCCGGTTGCCGACCAGTCAGACGTTGCCGCCGCCCGCCGCGTGGCGGCCTCGGCAGCGCGCGCGGCCGGCTTCGGCGATGTCGACGAAGGCCGCGTAGCCCTGGTCGCGACTGAGCTGGCCGGCAACCTCGTCCGGCACGGCAGGGGTGGCGAGTTCCTGATCCAGCGAAGCGAGGACGAAGTACCCACTGTCGATCTCCTGGCCCTGGACCGTGGTCCGGGCATGGCGGACATCTCGGCGTGCATGCGCGATGGCTTCTCCACAGCTGGCACGCCCGGCAATGGCCTCGGCGCAATTCAGCGCCAGTCAGAGGCGTTCGATATCCAGTCGGTGCCCGGATTGGGAACGGCCGTGCTTGCGCGGCTGCGGCGCGGGCGCCTCGCCGTCGTGCAATCCGTGAACAACGGCGCGTCGTGCGGAGCGGTGAACCTCCCCAAACCAGGGGAGGAGGTCTCCGGCGATTCCTGGGGTTTTGTGTCCGGCCCGGGCACTGCCGCGCTGTTCGTCGCCGACGGCCTCGGCCACGGTCCGCTCGCAGCGACAGCGTCACGCGAAGCCGTGCGTCTCTTCCGGCGCGCGCCACTCGGGCCTCCGGCGGAAGTGCTGAAGACCGTGCATGGCGGCCTGCGGGCGACGCGCGGTGCTGCGGTCGCCGTCGCGCGGCTCGACCTGCCGTCCGGCGAAGTGGTGTTCGGCGGGATCGGCAACATCGCGGGCACGATCCTGAGCGGGGGCGAGGTCCGCCGCATGGTCTCGCTGAGCGGCACCGCGGGCCACACGGCGCCTCGCATGCGGGAGTTCCGGTATCCGGTCGCCGGTACCTTCCTGCTCGTGCTTTGCTCCGACGGCCTGCTCACCTCGTGGTCGCTGGACCGCTACCCCGGCGTAATGGGACGCGATCCTCTCCTGATCGCCAGCCTTCTCTACCGCGACTTCAGCCGCGGCCGTGACGACGTGACCGTCGCCGTGCTGAAGGCGGCGGCGCCATGACGCGGCCGCTGCTGACGCTGACACTGGACCGCGAAGAGGACGTTGTCGCAGCACGGCAGCGGGCGCGGCGCTTGGCGGGACTCCTCGGCTTCGAAGCGCAGGACCAGACCCGCATCGCGACGGCGGTTTCCGAGATCGCGCGCAACGCGGTGGTGTATGCGGGCGGCGGAAAGGTCGCGTTCGCTCTCGAGGAGGCCGGAGGAGCGCAGGCGCTCGAGGTGCGCGTGTCGGATCGGGGGCCCGGCATCGCCGACCTCGATGCCGTGCTTGAAGGTCGCTATGCGTCGCCGACCGGGATGGGGCTCGGGCTCGTCGGCACTCGGCGCCTGATGGACGGGTTCCTGGTCGAACCCAATCCCGGCGGCGGGACCGTCGTGCGCTTTGCCAAGCGACTGCCTCGCGGCTCTGCCATTCGGCGGGAGAGCTTGGCCAGCCTCGCCGCGGCGCTTGCTGCGGACGGCGTACCGGACCCGCTCGCGGAGGCGCGCGAGCAGAATCGCGAACTCCTCGCCAGCCTCTCCGAGCTGCGTGCACGGCAGGACGACCTAAACCGACTGAACGCGGAACTTGAGGACACCAACCGTGGGGTCGTCGCGCTATACGCGGAGCTGGACGAGCGTGCCGAAGAACTGCGGCGCGCAAGCGAGATGAAGAGCCGCTTTCTTTCCGACATGAGCCACGAGTTCCGCACACCCCTGAACTCGATCCTTGCCCTGTCGCGCCTGCTGCTTGAACGGGCCGATGGCGAGCTGACGCCGGAGCAGGAGCGGCAGGTCGGCTACATCAGGCGCTCGGCACAAAGCCTCACGGACCTGGTCAACGATCTGCTCGACATTGCGAAGGTGGAAGCCGGCAAGGTGGAGCTGCGGCCGCGCAGGTTCACGGTGGCCGAGTTGTTCGGCGCGCTGCGCGGCGTGCTAAAGCCGTTGCAGACCACTGATGCGGTTGAGCTCGTCTTCGATGACGACGATCACGTTGCGCCGCTGTTCACGGACGAGGGCAAGCTCTCACAGATTCTGCGCAACCTCATCTCCAATGCGCTGAAGTTCACGGAGCGCGGCTCCGTCCGCGTCACGGCGCATCGCGACGCAACCCTCTCATCTGTCACCTTCGCAGTGACCGACACCGGGATCGGTATCGCGCCCGAGGACCAGGAGCGCATCTTCGAAGAGTTCGCCCAGGTCGAGACCCGTCTGCAGCTGCGCGTGAAGGGCACCGGACTTGGCCTGTCGCTGTCGCGCAAACTGGCCAGGTTGTTGGAAGGCGAGCTGACGGTGCGGAGTGAACTCGGCAAAGGTTCCGTGTTCTCCCTGACCATTCCCGCGCAGCTGCCCGAGACGGGTGCCGAGCGCTCCCCTGGCCCCGCCGAAGCAGCACGATCCGGGCCGCGGATCCTCATCGTCGACGACGAAGAGCCATCCCGGTACGTGCTGCGGCATCTGGCGAGCGGCTATGGAGCGGTCGAGCTGATCGAAGCGAGCGACGGCGCCGAGGGGCTGCGGCGAGCGCAGGCGGACCGGCCTGACCTGATCCTGCTCGACCTCCGGATGCCAGGCGGTCCGGACGGCTTCGAGGTGTTGCAGCGGCTTGGCGAAGACGAAGCAACACGCTCCATCCCGGTCGTCGTGTGCACCTCCTCGGTGCTGGGCAGCACAGAGCGGCGAAGGCTTGCACGGGCAGCGACAGTAATTGCGAAATCATCACTTTCGCAGGAGACACTCCATTCGGCATTGGGCGAGGCGCTGGCGCGGAGTGAAAAGGCGCAATGAGCGGCTCGCCCGAGATCATCCTGAACGTGGACGACACCGAGGCGATACGTTACGCGAAGACGCGGACGCTGCGGCGCGCGGGCTTTACCGTCATTGAGGCAGGCACCGGCGCAGAGGCCCTGATGCGGGTTGCCGAAGGCCTTCCGGCGCTGGCACTGCTCGACGTCAAGCTGCCCGATATCAGCGGGCTCGAGGTCTGCAAGGCGATCAAGCGCGACTTTCCTGGCACCTTGGTGCTTCAGACGTCGGCATCTTTCGTCGAGACTTCCGACCGCATCCGGGGGCTCGAGAGCGGCGCCGACTCATATCTCACGGAGCCGGTCGAGCCGTCTGAGCTCGTCGCCGCCGTCAGGGCCCTGCTGCGGCTGCGTCGTGCCGAGGATGAGCTCAGACGCCTCAATGCGACGCTTGAAGAGCGCGTCAGGGTGCGGACGGCGGAACTCGCCGCAGCAAATGAACGGCTGCGCGCCGAGATGGAAGAGCGCCGTCGGGCAGAGGAGGCCCTGCGCCAGAGCCATAAGATGGAGGCCATCGGGCAGCTCACCGGTGGCCTCGCGCACGATTTCAACAATCTTCTCACGGGCATCGTGGGCGGCCTCGGGCTCTTGAAGACGAGAATCGAGCAGGGGCGGACGAGTGAGGTGGACCGCTATATTGACGCAGCGATCACCTCCGCCGGACGCGCCGCCGGGCTGACGCACCGGCTCCTCGCATTCGCCAGGCGACAGCCGTTGGCTCCGAAGCCGGTCGACGTCAATGAGCTCGTCGCGTCGATGGAAGAATTGGCGTGCCGGACGATCGGCCCGGCCATTGAAATGGAGACTGTGCTGGCGGCCGATCTTTGGCCTGCCTATTGCGACGTTAACCAGCTTGAGAGCGCGCTCCTCAACCTTTTGATCAACGCCCGTGACGCGATGCCCGGCGGTGGGCGGCTGACGATCGAGACCGAAAACCTGCACTTTGCCGGCAGCGACGCTGCCGCCGAGCACGAGATGAGCGTCGGTGATTATGTGGGGCTCAGCGTGACTGATACGGGAGTCGGGATGCCGCCGGACGTCGTGGCGCGCGCTTTCGATCCCTTCTTTACGACGAAGCCGATCGGACAGGGAACAGGCCTCGGCCTCAGCCAGATCTACGGCTTCGTCAAGCAGTCCGGCGGGCACAGCAGGATCGTCTCGGAGGTGGGTCGAGGTACGACGGTACGGATCTACCTGCCGCGGCACGTAGGCAGGCGGGACTCGACAACGCCGACCGCCAGCATCGCTACAGGCGAATCCCTAGCGGGTGCAGATGCTGGCACAACGGTGCTCCTCGTGGAGGACGAGACCATCGTGCGCATGCTGATCGTCGAGGCGCTGAAGGAAATGGGTTGCCTCGTGCTGGAGGCGGGCAACGGTCCGGCCGGACTAAGCCTGCTGCAATCAGACACTAGGGTAGACCTGCTCATCACAGACATGGGCCTTCCTGGAGGCCTGACTGGCCGCCAAGTGGCCGCCGCGGCGCGCCAATACCGGCCCGGGCTCAAAGTCCTGTTCATCACCGGCTACTCTGAGAGCGCCGCGATCGGAAGCTTTTCCCTCGAGCCGGGCATGGGGCTGATGACAAAGCCTTTCACCATGGAGACTCTCGTACCTCGCATCCGCGCTCTGTTGAAGAAGGGTGAGTAGGTCGCATTGGCATGCGGCCGGAGGCAGCGAGGCGTGGCCCGCTGCATCCAGACCGCGCCGCCGCGCATGTGGCGAGCGTCGCCTGCTTGTGTGCCTCTGTGCCGACCGGCTCCCGATAACGAAGCGCTTGGCCCCGCTTCACGCCGCAGGGCCAGCTCCCGCCTCCGCTTCCTGAACTCGCAGGATCTCGACGGCCGGTGGGCGCAGGAGGATCTCGCTGAACGCGCGCATCCACTCGCGAGTGTCCTCCGCCGGGCCGGCGCGGTGGCGAAGCCCCTCGAGGTCATCGAGGCTAGTCAGCTCGACCTCGAACTGCAGCGCAGCTCCGCCGTCGCCGCGGGTGAGCGGCACAAGCAGCCGGGCATTCAGCCCCTTCTGCTGCGCCGCTTGCACTTCGCGCTGGATGAACTGCAGGGCGCGGTCGCGATTGACCGGCAACAGGTCGTAGGAGAAGCGGGCGAGATACATTAGCGCCTCCTGGGCTTTCGCTGGGCAGAACGCCGGAGTCGCGCGGCCGATCCGCCGGCCGCTCGGCTGCTGTGGCCGATCTCGCGCGCCGGCGCACAATCGCCTCGGCATCGGTGGCGAATAGGGCGAATCGTCCTGCGTCGGCAGGTAAGGCGCCGCCCTGACAGGCTCGGGCCTGCGGGGCTCGGGTTGGTAGCGCCCGGCCAGCGCACCCCGACAAGCTCGCCCTCCCGCCCGAGCGCCTGCCGATCCCCGCGCCGCAAGCCGTAGCGAAGTCGCTCTTGAAGAACAGCCTGGTCGCAACCGTCGACTGCGGTGGTGGTGAACGATGCCGAGGCCACGCGGGTCCGGCGCGTGTTCGACCCGTTCATCGAGACCGGCTCCGGCGTCGAGACGGTGCGTCGCCTGCAAGCCGAAGGCATCACGGCGAAGTCCGGCCGGCTGCTGGACAAAAGCGACGTCTACAAGATCCTGAACCTCCGGACCTATGTCGGCGAGGTCACGGATAAGGGCAGCGCCTATCCCGGCGAGCGCGGGGCAATCGTGCCACGCGACCTTTGGGACAAGGCGCATGCCGTCCTACAGGTCAGCCCGCGGGCCAGGACCGCGCCAGAACCGGCATCACGCGTCGGCGCTGCTGAAAGGGCTGATCTTCGGCGTGGACGGGCGGGCGCTCTCGCCGACCCATTGCCGTAAGAACGGCCGGTCGGGATCCCAGTTGGCCGCGCCATCATGGCCGCGGCCGCTGGCGGGCGCATTTCGACACCAGCGGCTACTGGACGCCGGGGGCTACGCTGCCGTCACCGAAATGGCGCCCGCGGAGAGGATCGAGCGCGGCTACCTCGGCTCGCTGCTGCGGTTGACGAGCCGTTTCACCGCAACGCGGCCGTGAAGCCATGCGGGAAATTCAGCAGATCTCAAGACCACGCCCAGGTCGTCGCCAAGCATCGCCAGCGCTGTCGCGGCACAAGGCGGCCTCCGCGATCGCGCGGCGACGATGCAAAGGAGAAGCTGGCGATGACTACGTATGCGAAGAGCACCCGGCGCCTGGATCTGCGCCTGCGGCATGCGATTGGACGTTGGCACGCCCGTGTCGAGGAGCGGCGGGCGCTCGCGCTGATGGACCACCGCGAGCTGCGCGACAGCGGGCTCTCCCCCGATGAGGCGCGTGCTGAGGCGCTGAAACCCTTCCGGAGCGGCTTAACGCCTCCGCGGCACGAGGCGCGGGCGAGGAGACCCAACCAATGTACCGGCTGCTGAAGCGCTCGCCGCCGCGGGCGTTGCCGAGGCTGCTCGTGTCCAACGAAATCTCCGGCATTGCCGCGGGGCTCGCTGCCGCCAGCATCTGGGGTGGGGCGCTGGCAATGACCCGGCTCGGCGTGGCGGCGGGCGGTGAGCAGACCGGAGCGCTCGGCCTGCACGACATGGTGCTGCTGCGCTTCCTGCCGCCGGCGGCGCTGCTGGCGCCGATCGGGTGGCGAGTGGTGGTGCGCCTCGGGCGCACGGAGTGGCTGCGGCTGCTGATGCTGGTTGCCGGCGGCGGTGCGCCCTTCCTGCTGATAGCGGGTGCGGGCCTGCGCGAGGCAGGGGTAGCGCAGGCGGGCGCGTTGCTCCCTGGGACGGTGCCGCTCTGGGTGGCAGCGGCGTCGATGCTGGCCAGCCATGGGGCCGTGCGCCTGGGGGCGGTGCAGGGGCTCGGGCTAGGGATGATCGTCGCGGCGGTGGTGGTGACAGCGGGGCCGGCGTTGGTGGCGGGCGAGGGGTGGCAAGGGCCGGCGCTGCTGCTCTGCGCGTCCTGGCTCGCCGCGCTTTATACGTTGACGCTGCGCGGTGCCGGGATCTCGGCGCTGGAAGCGACGGCGGTGGTCAGTCTGCTCTCGATGTTGGGTTTCGCACCATTGTATCTGACGGTGCTGGAGCCGGGGCTGGGCGCCGTAGGGTGGGGGCACATCGCAGGGCAGCTGGCTTGGCAGGGCGTGCTGTCGGGGCTGCTCGCGCCGACAGCATTTGCGTTCGCGGTCGCGCGGGTTGGAGCGGCGCGGGCAGCGTCCTTCGGCGCCTTGAGCCCTGCGGCAGCGAGCGGCTTCGGCCTGGCGCTGCTGGGTGAGTGGCCGGACTTCGGCGCGAGCCTGGGGCTACTGGCGGCGATCGTTGGTGTGGCGCTGGCAGCACGGCCAAGGTGATGGACTCAGCACGGCAGCACGTCCTTGCAGTACAACGGTGAGGCGGATCAACTTCACGAAGGAGGCACGCGTCACGCCGATATCGTTGGGTCCGGACCGCACTCCGGCCTCTTCGCAGAACGGCGGCCCGCTGAAGCGGAGCCACGACCGGCTGACACAGCTGAACCGGAAGATGGGCGGCAACCCGGCTTCAAGCCTCGAGCCGCCGCCGCCCCGAAGGAAATGGACGCGGCACCGCACCTACGCGCGGCTATTCCCCGCGTGGGAAGCGCAGATGGAGCAGCACGACGAAATCTGGTTGGCAGGGGAGGAGCGCATTCTAGCGCGGTCGCGATGACACCTGCCGGGGCGATATTGGACGCCGCATTGGACCGCTGACGCTCAGGGCCCGCTTAGTGCTTGAAAAGACTGGCGTCCCATAGGGGATTCGAACCCCTGTTGCCGCCGTGAGAGGGCGGTGTCCTAGGCCTCTAGACGAATGGGACCCTGGCCTGGCGCCTCCGGCGGACCGGCGGCGAGGCGCGGGTTCTATCCCCGCTTCCGCGCGGGATCAAGCGGCGAAGCAGGCATCTCTCGCGCAGCCCCATGCCGCCCCGTCCGGCAGGCATCGCTGCAGTACCGCACATGCTCCCAATCCCGCGCCCACTTCTTCCGCCAGGCGAAGGGACGCCCGCAGGCCGCGCACAGCTTCTCCGGCAGGTTCGGCTTGCGGTGCGCCATGCCTCAGTCCGCCGCGCGCAGTTCGCCGACCACGCGGCCGCGCTTCGGGTCCACCAGCAGCACGCGCTCCCCGTCCGGGCGCTGCACCAGCACCGCGATCCGGCCCTCGGCGGATGCGACCGAAAGGATCCGCGTCCCAGCGGGCTGCCCCAGCGCCCGCAGTCCGACATCCGTCTCCCCCGCCGCGCCGACGCGCTGGACGATCACCAGCGCCAGGGCCAAGGTCCCCGCGACGATCAACGCCCCCATGATGCCGACAAGCCATTTGAGCGCCGCCACGCCATCCCCCGCCGATACCGCGGCAGGCGACCTTCGCCAGGTCACCGCCCCGCCCGAAGCCGCCGGCACCCGCGCCGACCGTTTCCTCGCCGGCGCCCTTGAGGGGCTTTCCCGCTCCCGGGTCAAGGCGCTGATCGAGGCCGGCGCTGCGACCCGCGACGGCGCGAAGCTGTCCGACCCCTCGGAAGCCGTCCGCGCTGGCGCGACCTATGCCGTGGTGATCCCTCCGGCCGCCGCGGCGACGCCGACGGCCCAGGCGATCCCGCTGACCATCCTGTTCGAGGACCGCGACCTCATCGTGCTCGACAAGCCCGCGGGTCTGGTTGTCCATCCCGCCCCGGGCAACCTCGACGGCACGCTGGTCAACGCCGTCCTCGCCCATGCCGGGGAGGAACTCTCGGGCATCGGCGGCGAGGCCCGGCCCGGCATCGTCCACCGCCTGGACAAGGACACCTCCGGCGTGATGGTCGTGGCAAAGACCGAGCGCGCCCACACCGCCCTCTCGGCCGCCTTCGCCAACCGGGACCTGGACCGCGAGTACCTGGCGCTGGCCTGGGGCCTGCCCGCCACCGCGGCCGGCGAGGTCGAGGCCCCAATCGGCCGCCACCCCACCGACCGCAAGCGCATGGCGGTGGTGACGAGGGGCGGCAAGCACGCCCTGACCCGCTGGAAGCTGGAACGCGCCCATGGCGCCGCCGTCTCCCTCCTTCGCTGCCGGCTGGCGACGGGCCGGACACACCAGATCAGGGTCCACCTCTCCCATATTGGGCACCCCATCGTGGGCGACGCCGTCTATGGCCGGCGCACCCCCGCCGCCGCGAAGCTCCTGCCGGAGGCGCTGCGCGACGCGCTGCTCGCCTTTCCCCGCCAGGCGCTGCACGCCGAAACACTCGGTTTCAGGCACCCAGTGACGGGCGAGGCGTTGTCCTTCCGCGCGGCACCTCCGCCTGACATGGCGGGCCTGCTCGACGCGCTTGCCGCTTTCGTATCCAAAGGTTACGAAACCTAAACCGAGTGTGACAGTCGGGTTTTACTGGACCGGCGGTCGTGAATCGTCTATAACCGCCGCCGTCAACGACAGACGGGTGCCGCTGCGCCTGTCGAAGCCGGGACCGAAACGGTCCCGCAGCCCACGGAAGGCCTCGCGCCGTCTCTCCCCGTCGTGACCGGGAGGGGGATTGCACGAGAGGGCCCGGATGACGTTGGCGGACCACATCGCCGCACCGATCCCCGCCGTCACGGGGGGCACGGCCGGCCCAGGAGGCAGATACTCTCCATGGCTTCCATGTCCATCCCGATCGCCCCGGAGGGCAACCTCTCCCGCTACCTCCAGGAGATCCGCAAGTTCCCGATGCTGACGCCGGAAGAGGAGCTTTCCCTCTCGAAGCGTTGGAAGGACGAAGGCGACGAGCAGGCCGCGCACAAGCTGGTCACGTCCCACCTTCGCCTCGTTGCCAAGATCGCCATGGGCTACCGCGGCTACGGCCTGCCGGTCGGCGAGCTGATCTCGGAAGGCAATGTCGGCATGATGCAGGCGGTGAAGCGGTTCGACCCGGACCGCGGCTTCCGCCTGGCCACCTACGCCATGTGGTGGATCCGTGCCGCCATCCAGGAGTACATCCTGCACAGCTGGTCGCTCGTGAAGATGGGCACGACGGCGGCGCAAAAGAAGCTGTTCTTCAACCTGCGCCGGCTGAAGGGCCAGATGAGCGCGCTGGAGGAAGGCGACCTCAAGCCCGAGCAGGTCGAGAAGATCGCGAAGGCCCTGCAGGTGCCCGAGGCCGACGTGGTCAGCATGAACCGGCGCCTGGCCTCGCCCGACAACAGCCTGAACGCCCCCGTCCGCGCCGACAGCGAGGGCGAGTGGCAGGACTGGCTGGTGGACGACAGCGAAAGCCAGGAGGAGGAGCTGGCCGAGCGGCAGGACATGTCCAACCGCCGCCAGCTTCTGGGCGAGGCGCTGAAGACGCTGAACGACCGGGAACGCCACATCCTGATCGAGCGGCGCCTGAAGGACGAGCCTACCACGCTCGAGGAGCTGAGCCAGCAGTACAACATCAGCCGCGAGCGCGTCCGCCAGATCGAGGTCCGCGCCTTCGAGAAGCTCCAGAAGAGCATGAAGACGCAGATCGTCGAGCGCAGGCTCGCGGTCGGCTGATCGCGACGGCTCGCGGTCGGCTGATCGCGAAGGCTCGCGGTCGGCTGATCGCGCACCATCGAATGGCGAAGGGCCGGCGGAGCGATCCGCCGGCCCTTTTCCTTGCCCGCACCCGATCCTCGACGGCCTTCAATCCTCCGCGCCGGCCCAGGTCAGGATCTGCGGCGCCTTCATCGACTCCGTGCTCCGCTTCACCTCCTGCCCGTCGCGGAACAGCACCAGCGTCGGCACGGCCACGATGCCGAGCTCCTTCGCCAACTTCGGCGCATCCTCCACCGAGACCTTCACCAGCCGCATCCCCGGCTCGATCCGGCGGGCGGCCTGCGCGATGTCAAGCGCCATCCACCAGCACCGCGTGTTCCAGGCTGCCCAGAACTCCACCAGCACCGGGATGCCGCTGCGCGCGATATGCCGGCGCGCCCGCGGCTCGCTCAGCCGCACGGCACGCCCCTCGAACAGGGGGTGCTTGCACGTCCCGCAATGCGGCTGCTCGGCCAGGCGCGCCGCCGGCACCCGGTTCGCGGTGTCGCAGCGCAGGCAGAGGATGACGCTGGCGGTCTGCGGCTCGCCTTCGCTCACGCCGCCGCCCCTGGCGACCGCGCATCCCGGCGCCTCCTATTTTTCTCCCGCATCCCGGTCGTATCGCTCACGGAAGTGTCGTCCGGCAAGCGCCTAATCTCCCGCGGGCGCATGCCATTCGGACCCCCGCCGCGGCCGGCGATGCCGGCGAACGTTATCGCCATCGGCCGCCGTGATGGCCCCGATCCCGTGAATGGATTGGAAGCGCGCGCGACACCGCTCCATCTCATCGCCAGCACGCAAGGAGCCCCGCCATGTCCGCCGTCCTCGATCGCACCCCCCTGAGCCCGCCTGCCCGCGCGCCTTCCGTTACCGGGCTGCGCATCGGCCATGTCCATCTCAAAGTCGCCGACCTCGACCGCGCGCTCGCCTTCTGGCGCGACCTCATCGGCCTGGAGGAGCAGCAGCGCATGGGAAACCACGCGGTCTTCCTCTCGGCCGACGGCTACCACCACCACATCGCGCTGAACACCTGGGAGAGCGCCGGCGGCAGCCCCCCGCCCTTCGGAACGACGGGCCTCTACCACGTCGCGCTGCTGTATCCCGACCGCCCTGCCCTCGCCCGCGCGCTGCAGCGCCTGGTGGAGGCGGGCTGGCCGCTGGAAGGCGCGTCCGACCACGGCGTGTCCGAGGCGCTCTATCTCCGCGATCCCGACGGCAACGGCGTCGAGCTCTACCGCGACCGCCCGCGGGAGGACTGGCCGCGCGAGGCCGACGGCACGCTGGCGATGGTCACGAAGCGGCTCGACCTCAACGCGCTACTGGCCGAGGCCGGCTGACCCGAGGCGGGGCTCGCCCCTCCCGCCGCGGCGCAGGGCAATCGCTTATGGCGGCGCTGCCCCTTTCTTTGCCTCTCCCCCTGGAAGGGGGAGAGGTTAGGTGAGGGGGTCGCGAAGCTGGTCAGACCATCGCGGCCAACGCTTCGCGCCCTACCCCCACCCTGACCAGCCCTCGCATTGTCGGCTGAAGCCAACCGTTCCGGCGCCGACGCAGCGCGTCGGCCCCGCGCCAAGGCGGGAGAGGGAACGTCCTGGGCGGGCGACATCGCGCCAGATCCAAATGCGATCGCCCTGCCCCGACCGGGGAGAGGGGGCTGCCTGCGTCAGGCGCCGGCCGTCAGCCGCAACTCGTTCGCCGGCGGCAGGAAGCGGCCGTCATAGACCTGGTCCACGCTCGGCTTGTTCGGCAGCGCGAAGGTCTCGACCACCGCGTCTATCTGCTTCTGCGCGCGAGCAGGCTCGAAATGACTCATGCCATGCTGCTTCACGACGTCGCTGACCATCATCTCGTTGAAGGTGACCTGCTGGCGCTCGGTCTCGATCGCGACGTCGGTGAGCGTCTCGCGCTGCTTGAGGAAGGCGATGGCCTGGTCGGGATTGCGATAGGCCCAGATCTGCGCCTTCAGCAGCGCCGCGATCGCCTGGCGCGCGACCTCCGGCTTCTCGCGCAGGAAGGTCCGCGTCGTCAGCAGGCCCGATCCGTAGAAATCCATCCCGTAGTTCTTGTAGCGGAAGATGCGCTGCTGCGGCCAATCCATCCCGAGCGCCTTCAGGCTCAGCCCGGTGGAGGTGATGAAGCCCGTGATCCCGTCGGCACGGCGCTGCACCAGCATGGGCTCGCGGAGCTCGGGCGAGATGGAGTTCCAGCTCACCTTCGACGCGTCGAAGCCGACGGCGCGGGCGAAGACCGGGAAGATCTGGCGCCCGCCGTCGAATTCCGGCGCCGCGAGCGTCTTGCCTTCCAGCATCTTCGGCTCGGTGATCGGGCCGTCGGCACGCACGGTGCAGCAGGCAGGCGACTGGTCGTAGACGATCGCGACGGCGACGACGTCGCGCTGCGGATTCTCGGCCATGAAGCGGATCGCCGGCGTCATGTCGCCGATGCCGATGTCGTAGGTGCCGGCGGCAATGTCGATCGGCACGCGGCCCGAGCCGAAGCCGCGGCTGATGGAGAAGTCGATGCCGTGGTCGCGGAAGATGCCGTTGCGCTCGCCGGCGGCGGCGAAGGCGTAGGAGCCGTGGAAGGTCCAGTCCAGCGTGAAGCGCACGCGCGGCAGCGCTTGCGCGTTGCCGATGCGTGGTGCCGCGAGCAGCGCACCGGCGCCGAGCAGCGCCTGGCGGCGGGAAAGAACGGTCATCGTCGTCTCCTTCTTCATGGCCTCACGGGCACGTAGCTCTCGAGTTTTCCGGGGTTCAGCAGGCCGTGCGGATCCACCTCCGCTTTGAAGCCGAGCTGGTCGCCGGGCACGCGCTTGTGCCGGCTGCCCGCCTCCACGGTGTTCACATGCGGATTGGCGACGGGAATGCCGGCCGCCTCATGCGCGGCGATGATCGCATCGAGCCTGGCCTGCGCGGCCTCGGGCTCGGCAGGCAGGCGCAGCAGATGCGCGCCGTTCGCCGCGACCTCGTTCTCATACAGGATGAAGCAGAGATGGATCGGCATCTCGCGCCCGCCGAAATGCCGCCAGGACCATTCGATGCTCTCCAGCACGCGCCCGGGCGGGTTCAGCGTCTGCAGGTAGGTCAGCGTGCGGTCCACCTTGCGCGCGTGCAGCGTCGCGTGGCCCCAGCCGCATTCGTAGATCGGCGTCGCGTCCGGGTCGGCCTCCCGCGCGCGGCTGCCGGCCCAGAGCGTGACGCGGCCATGATGCGCGGCCATCAGCGCCGCGAAGGCGGCCTCCTGCTCGGCCGGCAGCATAGCGATCAGCAGATGCGCGCCCGGCGGCGCGGCGTCCCTGCCGACCACAGCGGGCAGGCCGATCGCCGCGGTGTCCTCCAGCACGTCGCAGAACTTCGCGCCGAGACCGCTGCGCGCCAGCGCATCGCCGGCGCGCGCTGCATCCATGAAGTCGCGGAAGGCGGCGGCGGCGTCGCGCCAGTCGCGATGCGGCGCGAGCGGCACCTCGACCTCCGTCACGATGCCCGTCGCGCCGTAGGTGCGGTTGACCAGGTTGCACTCGGCGCCGCGCAGCTCCAGCACGCGCGGCGTCTCCTCCAGCGTGACGACGCGCGCGCCGCTCATGTTCCCGGGCTCCCGCAGGCCGCCCCAGAGCAGTGCGCCGATGCCCCCCGACCCCCCGCAGAAGAAGCCGCCGAGGGTCGCCATGCGCTTGGTCGAGGGATGGATGCGAAGCTCGCCGCCCGCAGGGATCGCGGCGTCCTCGGCGGCCATCATGCGCATGCCGGATTGCGCGCGGAGCCCCCGTTCGCGGTCGGCGAAGACCACGCGGTCGAGCCCCGTCATGTCGAGCAGCACGCCGCCGCGTTCCGGCACGCCCTGGCCATAGGTGCCGGTGCCCGCCCCGCGCACGGTGACCGGAATGCGCAACCTGGCGCAGGCCGAGGCGAGTGCCAGCACCTCCTCCTCCGACCTGGGCAGGGCGACCGCGTCGGCCGATTTATGCCTGAGCGCGCGCTCAAGGATCGGGCTGAACCAGAAGAAGTCGCGCGAGCGCTGGCGGACGAGGGCGCGGTCCTCGATCAAGGCGAGGCCGGGCAGCGCGGCCTTCAGCGCGGCGATGTCATGCGAGCGTTGCGGGCTCTCCGGCATGGCGCCGATCTCGCGCGCGTGGGGCGGCCGCCGCAAGGGCGATGCGCGCATGGATTGGGCACGTCAGCGGGACCTCGCCCACAACCGATGCAGACCTCGCCCAGGGACGCCCACAAAGCGGGCATGTGAGGCCCCGGCCCGACGGTCCCAGGCCGCTGCGGGCAGCCCACGGGTTTTGCTGGACGTCGCAGTCCGGGCGTCCGTAGTATAGGAATATCGTCTCTGTCGAGGAGGCCGCCGCTCTTTGAAGCCGTGAATCCGCTGCCGCGTTGACCTGCCCGGGGCCGGGCATTTGTCCGAAGCCCACGACCTCTTTAGGGCTAAAAGCCTAAAGCGCCAAAACCCTAAACCGGCGGCGTCGCCGCCCCCTCGCCCAGCGCCCGCGTCATCAGCACGCTGTCCACCCAGCGATCATGCTTCCAGCCCACCGCCGGCAGCACGCCGACCATCGCGAAGCCGCAGGACCTGTGCAGCCCGATGGACGCCGCGTTGCCGCTGTCGCCGATCACCGCCACCATCAGCCTGAGGCCTCGCGCCGTGCACCGCTCGATCAGCGCCTCCAGCAGCGCCCGCCCCACGCCGCCGCGGTTTGCGTCCTTCGCGACATAGACCGAGTTCTCGCAGGCAAAGCGATAGGCTGGCCGCGTCCGCCAGTGCGAGACGTAGGCATAGCCGAGCACGCGCCCGCCCTCGGCTTCCGCCACGATGTAGGGGAAGCCGTTGGCCAGCACCGCCTCGCGGCGCTTCGCCATTTCGGCCTCGTCGGGCGGCTCGAGCTCGAAGCTCGCCAGCCCCGTCTCGACCCAGTGACCGTAGATCGGCGCGATCGCCGGGATGTCGTCGGGACGGGAATCTCGGATCGTGAGGCTGGCCATGCCCGAACCTCGCAAGGCCCAGGCCGATCGGCAACCGGATGACCGGCCCAACTGGCGCGCTTCAGCCGGGCGTCACGCTCAGCAGCCGACGTCGCCCGTTGCCGCTCCGCGCAGCCGTCGCTCACCCCGCGAAGGGGTCCTTCAGCACGATCGTGTCGTCGCGCTCCGGTGAGGTGGAGAGCAGCACCACCGGCGCCTCCACCAGTTCCTCGATGCGCCGGATGTACTTCACGGCCTCGGCCGGGAGTTCGGCGTAGCTGCGCGCGCCCATGGTGGAGCCAGGCCAGCCCGGGATCTCCTCATAGACCGGCTCCGCCGCGGCCTGCGCGCCGATGGACGCCGGCAGGCTCTTCAGGACCTGGCCCTTCACCCGGTAGCCCGTGCAGATCCTGAGCATCGGCAGCCCGTCCAGCACGTCGAGCTTGGTCAGCACCAGCCCGTCCACGCCGCCGACCTTCACGGCCTGGCGCACCATCGCCGCGTCGAACCAGCCGCAGCGCCGCGGCCGGCCCGTGACGGTGCCGAATTCCCGCCCGCGCTCGCCGAGCAGGCGGCCGGTGTCGTCGTGCAGCTCCGTCGGGAAGGGCCCGCTGCCGACCCGCGTCGTGTAGGCCTTGGCGATGCCCAGCACATAGCCGATGCGGTTGGGGCCCACGCCCGCGCCCGCCGCCGCATTGCCCGCGACGGTGTTCGACGACGTCACGTAGGGATAGGTGCCGTGATCCACGTCGAGCATCACGGCCTGCGCGCCCTCGAACAGCACGCGCTTGCCGCTGCGGCTGGCCTCGTCGAGCCGTTCCCAGACAGGCTCGGCGAAGGGCAGCAGTTGCGGCGCGAGTTCCAGCAGCCGGTCGAGCAGCGCCTGCTTCTCGAAGGTCGGCGCGCCGAGGCCCTTCAGCAGCGTGTTGTGGTGAAGCAGCAGCTCGTCGAGCTTGCGCGACAGCACCTCTGGCTCGGCCAGGTCGCACAGGCGGATGGCGCGGCGCGCGACCTTGTCCTCATAGGCCGGGCCGATGCCGCGGCCTGTGGTGCCGATCTTGTTCTCGCCCCGCGCGGCCTCCCGCGCCTTGTCGAGCGCGGGGTGCAGCGGGAGGATCAGCGGCACGTTCTCCGCGATGCGGAGGTTGTCGGGGCCGACCTTGAGGCCCTGCGCGCCGACCTTCTCGATCTCGACCAGCAGGTGCTCGGGGTCGAGCACGACGCCGTTGCCGATCACGCCGAGCTTGCCGCGCACCACGCCCGAGGGCAGCAGCGACAGCTTGTAGGTCTGGTTGCCGACGACCAGCGTATGGCCGGCATTGTGGCCGCCCTGGAAGCGCACCACGACATCGGCGCGCGAGGCCAGCCAGTCCACCACCTTGCCCTTGCCCTCGTCGCCCCACTGGGCGCCGATGACGGCGACGTTGGCCATAACGACCTACTCCCTTCCTTGCGACCTGCGGCCCGCGGCGAATGCCGCGAAGCAAAGCGGCGCGAATGCGCCGCGCCGGCGTCTGAGAGCGTTGCCGCGACGCGGCAACGCAAGCCAGAAGACCCTACTCCTTGATCGGACGCGGCACGCCGGCCGCGTCCAGGACATGCGTGCAGCGAAGCGATCGGGCGGTGTCGTCCGGCGAGAGCTGCGCGACGGTCGCCATGCCCTTCGCGCGCAAGGCTGCCGCAGCGGCAGCATCGGCGCCCGCCGGCAGGAAGACCCTCGGCCGGCGCGGCGCAGCGGGGACCGCGCGCAGCACCGCATCGGGATAGAGCGTCATGCCCGTTGCGGGCTCCTCGCCCGACATGTAGCGCCCCCCTCGCGCGAGCTCGCCCGTCGCGCCGGGGCCGAACACAGTGAAGGCGACGCCGGTGTGGTAGCGGAAGCCGCGGAACTCCACGGGATCGAGCGTGATGCGCAGCACCGGCGCCCGCGCGCGGATCGCCGCGATCACCGCGGCCGCGTTGTCGGCGATGGCGCGTGCGGCCGGCGGCAGATCGGCTTCCTCGAGCGCCTCGAGCGCGATATCGGCCGGCCCCGCCGCGGCCAGCAGCGCCGGCAGCACATGCGCGGCCCGGCCGGCGTCGCGCACGCGCTCCGCCACGGCCGCGGCGTCCTTGCGATCCAGCGCGCGGGCCAGGCGGCGCCGCGCCTCGCCCTCGACGCCAGCCGCGTCCAGCAGGGCCGGCGACAGCCGGGGCAGCGTGATGTCGAGCGAGGGGTCGGTCACGCCAAGCGCGACCAGCGCCTCAGCCGCCACCGCCGCGACCTCGGCATCGGCTTCCGGCAGGTCGGGGCCGATGAGCTCGATGCCGGCCTGCGGCACCTGGCGCGCGGGAGCGAGCTGCGTGCCGCGCACCCGCAGCACCTGGCCGTGATAGGACAGGCGCAACGGCCGCGACGTGCGTGCGAGCCTGGTCGCGGCGATGCGAGCGACCTGCGGCGTGGTGTCGGCCCGCAGCCCCATCATGCGCTGGCTCACGGGGTCCATCAGCCGGAAGGTCTGGTCGGCCAGCGCCGCGCCGGAACCGGCAAACAGGCTGTCCTCGAACTCCAGCAGCGGTGGCTTGACGCGTTCGTAGCCGTGGCGGGCGAAGACCTCGACCATCGCCTCGACGAGCGCGGCCTCCCGCTCCGCCTCGGGCGGGAGCAGGTCGGCAAGGCCGGCGGGCAGCAGGGCCGGGCTGGGCGGGTCGTCGGTCATCGCGGGCGGCAGTCCTGCCAGCCCAGGCCGCCCCGGGCAACCCGCAAGCGGCGAATGCCTCAGGCGAGGAAGAGGTCGAACTCCGCGCGCTGCCCGCCATCGACCGCGCTGACCCGGGCGATCAGCAGCGCGCGGGCGGCCGGCGGCATGGAGCGAAGCAGCCCGTCGGTCTCGTTCCGGGGCTCGCCCGGGAAATAGATCTGGGTGGTGAGCGCGGCGCCCCCGCCGGCGGGCTGAGCCCGCAGATGGATATGCGGCGTGCGCCCGGGATAGAGGCCGGGGCGGATCGTGCGGAAGGCATAGCGCCCGGCGCCGTCAGCGACCGCGCGGCCATAGCCCTGGAAGCCGGCATCACGCTGATCGAGGCGCGCGTCGCGGGGATGGAGGTAGATGCCCTGCGCATCGGCCTGCCAGATCTCGATCCGGGCGCCGGCCAGCCCCGCGCCGTCGGGCCCGCGCACCAGGCCCGTCAGGAGCAACGGGATACCGCGCGCCGGCCTCGGCTGGCCCGCGACCTGCAGCAGGTCGGCGTCGGCATCGGCGGGAATGGCCTGGGGGTAGTAGGGCCCCTCCATCTGCGCGGGCGTTCGCGGCGCCTGCGCATGCGCCGGCAGGACCAGCAGCGCCGGGGCGAACAGCAGGGGACGGCGGAGGAGGGCGGCGCGCGTGTTCTTCATGCCCAAGATCTGCCGAACCGCGGCGCCATCCCGCAAGTGACGAAGCGTTCCGGCGGCCGCCGGAACCGCGACGCGCGACGGGCGGGGGGCTATTCTCCCGCCATGCGACAGGCATTGATTGGCCGCCGCCTCCTGCTGCTCCTGCCGCTCGCGGGCTGCGTCGCCGATCCCGCGGCCAGCTGGGTCGGCGGCATCGGCGATCCCGTGCGCGGCGCCGCGCTGAACGCGCCGCGGCTGCTCGGCGACATGGCGCGGTATCGCGGCGACCCCGCCGGCGCGGCGCTGGCCGCGGTGCAGCTCGAATTCCTGGACCAGCAGTTCCGCATCAACCCGCTCTACATGAACGGCGTCACCGGCCCGACGCTGGCCACCGTCCGCGCGGGGCGGACGGAGATGCGCGCCGCCATCGGCATCGCGCGGGATGCGCCGCCCGAGCTGGTCATCGCGCAACTGCGGGAAGCCGCGGCGGAGATCCAGGCCGGCAGCATGGCCCGCGCCGACGCCGCGCTCAGCGGGCCGATGTTCCCGCTCGGCGGCGAGGCAACGCTGCGGCGCCTGTCCAGCCTGCCGTCCCTGCCCCGCGTCCGCGACGCCGCCGGCGCCGCGAACCAGGCGATCACGCAGGACCGGCGAAGCCTCTAGGGCCCGTTAGACAACGCCGCGCGGGTCGGCCTGACAGGTCTTTTCCGCCCTGGGTTCGTCAGCCAGCTTGCCGATGAAACAACCATCGGCTGCGCCGCCTTCCTGCCCAGGAAGAAAAATCCCTCGCCAGCCCTCAGCCGCGGGCATTGTCTAACGGGCCTTAGTCAGAAGGCCAGCGGCACCGCGCGCACCACCAGCGGCAGCGCGCGCACCTTCGCCAGCACCGCCTCCGGCACCGGCCCGTCCAGGCCCACCAGGCAGATCGCATCCCCGCCCGGCTTGTCGCGGCCGAGGTGGAAGGTCGCGATGTTGATCCCGGCCTCGCTCAGCGTCGTGCCGAAGCGGCCGATGAAGCCCGGCCTGTCCTGGTTGGTGACATACAGCATGTGCGGCGCGAATTCCGCCTCCACGGGGATGCCCTTCACCTCCACGAGCCGCGCCTTGCCGTGGCCGACCAGCGTGCCCGCGACGCTGCGCGTCCAGGCCGAGGTCTCGAGCGTGACGCGCACCAGGGTGGCATAGTCACCGCTGCGCTCGAGCGTGGTCTCCGCGACGTCGACGCCGCGTTCCTTCGCCAGCGCCGGCGCGTTGACCATGTTGACCGCGCCCATCATGGGCGCGAGCACGCCGGCCAGCGCGGCGGCGGTCAGCGGCCGGTGGTTCAGCTCCGCGGCGTGGCCTTCGTATTCCACCCGGATGGCGCGGATCTCGTCGCCGACCGCGGCGGTGAGCTGGCCGGCGAGCGCACCGAGCAGCCGCGCGAGCTCCATGTAAGGCTTGAGGCGCGGCGCCTCCTCCGCGGTGACAGAGGGCATGTTGATGGCGTTGGACACCGCGCCGGTCAGCAGGAAGTCCGCCATCTGCTCCGCGACCTGCAGGGCCACGTTCTCCTGCGCCTCGGTCGTCGCGGCGCCGAGATGCGGCGTGCAGACCACATTCTCCAGGCCGAAGAGCGGGGATTCGGTCGCGGGCTCCGTCTCGAAGACGTCGAGCGCGGCGCCGGCGAGGTGGCCGGACTTCAGAGCGTCGTACAGCGCCGCCTCGTCCACCAGCCCGCCGCGGGCACAGTTGATGAGGCGCGCCCCTTTCTTCATTGCAAAGATCCGCTCCCGGCTCAGGATGTTCCGGGTTTGCTCGGTATAGGGCGCGTGGATGGTCACGATGTCGGCCCGCGCGATCAGCGCATCCAGCTCCACCTTCTCCACGCCGAGCTCGAGCGCGCGCTTCTCCGACAGGAAGGGGTCGTAGGCCACGACCCTCATGCGCAGCCCGTTGGCGCGGTCGGCGACGATCGAGCCGATGTTGCCGCAGCCCACCAGGCCCAGCGTCTTGCCCGTGAGCTCAACGCCCATGAAGCGGTTCTTCTCCCACTTGCCGGCCTTGGTCGAGGCGCTGGCTTCGGGGATCTGGCGGGCGAGCGCGAACATCATGGCGATCGCGTGCTCGGCGGTGGTGATGGCGTTGCCGAAGGGCGTGTTCATCACCACGACGCCGCGCGCGGTGGCGCTCGTGACGTCCACGTTGTCCACGCCGATGCCGGCGCGGCCGACGACGCGCAGCCGAGGCGCGGCGTCGAAGAGCTCGCGCGTGACCTTCGTCGCGCTGCGGACGGCCAGGCCGTCATACTCGCCGATGATCTCCCGCAGTTCGGCGGGCTTGAGGCCGGGCTTGAAATCCACGTCCACGCCGCGGTCCCGGAAGATCTGGACGGCGGCGGGCGAGAGCTTGTCGGAAATCAGGACCTTCAGCATCGCTCAGGCCGCCTTCTTCTTGAACTCGGCCTCGACCTGCGCGAAGGCGAAGTCGAGCCAGGGCAGCAGCGCCTCGATGTCGGCGGTCTCGACGGTGGCGCCGCCCCAGATGCGCAGGCCCGGGGGCGCGTCGCGATAGGCCGCGGCATCCAGCGCAACACCTTCCTTCTCCAGGAAGGACGCCAGCTTCTTCGCCGCCGCCGCCTGGCCGTCCGCGTCGAGCGCGGTGAACCAGGGTGCCACGATCTTCAGGCAGATCGAGGTGCAGGAGCGCGTGGCGGGATCCTCGGCCAGGAAGGCCGCCCAGGGCGTGCGGTCCACCCAGCGCGCGATGGCGGCGAGGTTCGCTTCCGACCGCGCGACCAGGCCCTTCAGTCCGCCGACCGATTCCGCCCAGCGAAGGCCGTCGATCGCATCCTCGACGCAGAGCATGGAGGGCGTGTTGATCGTCTCGCCCCTGAAGATGCCCTCGTTGATCTTCCCGTCCTTGGTCATGCGGAAGATCTTCGGCATCGGCCAGGACGGCTTGTGGGATTCAAGCCGCGCCACCGCGCGCGGCGACAACGCGAGCATGCCATGCGCGGCCTCGCCGCCGAGCACCTTCTGCCAGGACCACGTCACGACATCGAGCTTGTCCCAGGGCAGCTCCATCGCGAAGGCGGCGGAGGTCGCGTCGCAGATCGCCAGCCCCTCGCGGTCCGCCCTGATGAAGTCGGCATTGGCGAGCCGCACGCCGGACGTCGTGCCGTTCCAGACGAAGACCACATCGCGGTGAGGATCGACCTGCGCCAGATCCGGCAGCTTCCCATACCCCGCCGGGATCACCCTCGCATCCGCCAGCTTCAGCTGCTTCGTGACATCGGTCGCCCAGTCCTTGGAGAAGCTCTCCCAGGCCAGGATGTCCACGCCGCGCGCACCGAGCAGCGACCACAGCGCCATCTCGACGGCACCCGTGTCGGAGGCCGGCACGATGCCGAGCCGCCAATCCGCCGGCATGCCGAGGATCGCCTTCGACCGGTCGATGACCTCGGCAAGCTTCGCCTTCGGGTCCTTCGCGCGATGGGACCGGCCGAGCAGCGCGCCCGACAGCGCCTCCAGCGTCCAGCCCGGACGCTTGGCACAGGGACCGGAGGAGAAACGGGGGTTCGCCGGACGGATGTCCGGCCTGGTGGCGATCGCCATGAGTGCTCCCTTCCAGAAGCTGATGCGCCCCGGTGGGGGGGCGTGGCCCGCCACAAGCCTTAGCGAGCCGTCCTTCCCGCGGCAAGCCTCTGGGCTGGCGCGCGGCGTGCATGGCAGGCTGCGCAAGTCCGCAACGGAGCGCCCGACCCATGACGACCCTGACCCGCCGCGCCGCCCTCGCCGGGCTGCTGGCAGCCCCGCAGCTCGCAAGGGCACAGGGCCGCACCATCACCCTGATCTGCCCCTTCGGCCCGGGCACCAACGTGGACGCGATCGCGCGGCTGATCGCGCCGGAGCTTGGGCAGCGGCTCGGGGTGCAGGTCGTGGTCGAGAACGTCACCGGCGCCGGCGGGACCATCGGCACGGAACGCGCGGCGCGCGCGACGCCGGACGGCACGACGCTGCTGCTCGCGGTCGAGAGCACGATCAACGTCGCGCAGCTCGTCACGCCGTCCACTGTCCGCTACGACGGGCTGCGCGACTTCGTGCCGATCCACATGGTCGCCACGCTGCCGCTGCTGCTGATCGGCAAGCCCGCCCTGGCCGCGGCCAATTACGGTGCGCTGGTGACCGCGAGCAAGGCGGCGGCCAACCCCTTCAGCTTCGGCAGCTCCGGCACCGGGACCTCGCTGCACCTGTTCGGCGAATTGCTGGTGGAGAAGACCGGCATCCGGATGGAGCACGTGCCCTATCGCCAGGGCGCGCAGATGCTGACGGAGGTGATGAGCAACCAGCTCGACCTCGCGGTCAGCACGCTGACGAGCTCCGCGCCGCTGGTGAAGGACGGCAAGGTGAAGGGCTTCGGCATCTCGACCGCGCAGCGCAGCCCCTTCCTGACGGAGACGCCGACCTTCAACGAGCAGACCGGCCGCACCGACCTGGTGATGGAGGTGTGGCAGGGGTTGTTCGCGCCGGCGCGCACCGACCCCGCCTTCGTCGCGCGCGTCTCCGCCGCGGCCGCCGAGGCGCTGGCCCAGCCGGCCTTCCAGCAGCGGGTGCGCGACCTCGGCCAGACGCCGTCCACGATGGGGCCGGGGCCAATGGCGGGGTTCCTGCGGGAAGAGAGCGAACGGTATGCCGCGCTGGTGAGGGCGGCGAATATCCAGCCGCAGTAGCGGTAGGTTAGTGCTCGGGCCGGAAGAACACGCCGGCCCGGGCCATCCCAACTGTCCCCCACGCCACCCAGCCCGTCAGCGCCGTCGTCGCCAGCAGGGCCGGCCAAGCGATCCAGCCCGGCGCGCCCAGCGCCATCAGCATCACCGCGAAGGCCGCGGTCGGGAAGGTGACGCCCCACCACGGCAGGCCGAAGGGCACGCGCGCGAACTCCGCGGCCAGCGAGACCATCACCGCCGCGATCAGCAGCGCGACGCCGGCGAAGGACAGCACCACCGCATCGGCGCGCCCCGTCAGCGCCTCCACCGCCAGCGCGGCGACGGCGGGCGGGGCCAGCAGGATCACGAGCGTCGGCCGCAACGCTTCGGGCAGCGGCGGCCCTGCAAGCAGCCGGTGCAGCAGCAGCGGCAGCATCGCGAGCCACAGGATCAGCCCGACGCCGAACATCATCCAGGACGCATCCACGAATCCCATCCGCGCGCCGAGCGCGGGGGCCAGGATGTTGCCGACCAGCGGGATCAGCAGCGGCGGCGCCAGCATCGCGGGTTCGCCGCGTCCCGCGACGACGCGGCGCAGCAGCATGGTCGCCAGGATCAGATGAGCCGCGACCGCGACCACCCAGACCGCGGCACCCAGCGCCGGCGCATGCGGATACAGCGCCGCCGAGACGATCATCAGCCCGACCGTCGGCGCCGCGCCGAAGGCGACGCGAACGGGGTGCCGCAACTCCGCGGCAACGGCTTCCGGGTATCGCACCAGGCGCAGGAGCTGCAGCGCGACAAGGCCGATCCAGAGCAGCGTGGTGAAGGCCAGCAGCGCCTCGCCGATCGGTTCCGGCGCGCCAAGCCAGTGATGCGCCTGGCGCCAGGCCAGGCCAACGCCGCCGGTGCCCATCGGCATCGCCAGCAGCGGCAGCGGCAGATGCTCCAGCGTCGGGCGCGCGGCGACGCGCGCGGCGTGGTTCAAAGCCGCGCCTCGCCTTCCAGCACGGGCACGCAGCCGCCGCCGACGGTCGCGCGGATGCCGCCGGGCGTGCGCCGGGCGGTGGTGCGCAGAACGCTGGGCCGTCCCATCTCGACGCCCTGCAGGATGTCCCACGCGCCCTCTTCCGCGCCCGACAGGTGCAGCAGAAGGGCAGCGAGCGGCGCGGCGGCGGAACCCGTCGCGGGATCCTCGCCGACGCCGAGCGCGGGGCTGAACATCCGCGCGCGCACGCCCGCGCCGTCGCGGGCATAGAGGTAGATCGCCGCGCGGCTGGCGAGCGCCGGGATGGCCTGCGCGACCTGGCGGAAGGCGGCGCTGTCCGGCGCCGCGCGGGTCAGCGCGGCCGGCGTCACCTCCATCAGCACGAAGGGATTGCCGACGCTGGCACGGACGGGGCGGTGGTTCTCCGTCACGACCTCCCAGGGCTCGAGCCCCGCGCAGGCCGCGAGCTGGACAGGCGTGAATTCCTCCGCCAGCGTCAGCGGCTGAGGTGCAGCGATGATCGCTTCCGTCACCGCGCCGGCGGCGTCGCGCGCAATGCGGATCTCGACCAGTCCCGCGAGCTCCTCGAAGCGCAGCGTGTCGCCGCCGCGTTCGGTAGCCAGCACGAAGCCGGTGCCGACATTCGGATGGCCCGCGAATGGCAGTTCCACTTTCGGCGCGAAGATGCGCACGCGGGCGGTGTTGGCGGGGTCCTCTGGCGGGAGGACGAAGGTGGTCTCGCTGAGGTTGAACTCGGCCGCGAGGCTCTGCATCTCGGCGTCGCTCAGGCCCCGTGCATCCGGGAAGACGGCGAGCGGATTGCCGCCGAAGCGCGTGTCGGTGAAGACGTCGAGCGTGACGAAGCGGTAGGTTCTCAAGACAGGTTCTCGATGCGCGAGGGATCGACGGTGACGCCATGGCCGAGCGGCCCGTGCCCGCTGCCGAAGCCCGGTGCTGCGATCATCGCGGCGCGGACATAGGCGCGCGCGCGGATCACGGCGTCGCGCAGCGCCATGCCTTGAGCAAGCCCGCAGGCCAGCGCGGAGGCGAGCGTGCAGCCCGTGCCATGGGTGTGGCGCGTGACGAGGCGCGCGCTCTCGAACGCTTCTGTGCCGTCCGGCGTCGCCAGCAGGTCGGTCAGCACCTCGCCGCTGCCATGGCCGCCCTTCAGCAGCACGGCGCGCACGCCCATGGAGAGCAACCTCTCCGCGGCGCGGTGCATGCCAGCGACATCGCCGATCGCGACGCCGGACAGCGCCTCGGCTTCCGGGATGTTGGGCGTGATGACAGCCGCCATCGGCAGCAGCCGTGCCGTCAGGGTGGAGACCGCTTCCGGCGCCAGCAGGGGATGGCCGCCCTTCGCCACCATCACGGGATCGGCGACGAGCGGAATGCCGGGGCCGAACGCCGCCAGCGCGTCGCAGACCGCTGCGATCGTCGCGCTGTCTGCCAGCATGCCGGTCTTGATCGCATCGGCGCCGAGGTCGCGCAGCACGACCTGGATCTGCAGGCGGATGAAGTCGCCCGGCACGCCCATCACGCCATGCACGCCGGTGGTGTCCTGCGCGGTCAGCGCGGTCACCGCCGTCATCGCGAAGCCGCCGAGCGCGGTCACCGCCTTGATGTCGGCCTGGATGCCTGCCCCGCCGCCGGAATCCGATCCGGCGCAGATCAGCACGCGCCCCTGGCCGGGCATCACTCGGCGGCTTTGCGCGAGGCCAGCGCCGCGGCGCGCGCGCGGATGACGCCGGCGATGCCCTCGACCGTCGCGGTGACCTCGGCCTCGTCCTCGGCTTCCGCCATGACGCGGATCAGCGGTTCGGTCCCGCTCGCACGCACCAGCACGCGGCCGCGGCTGCCGAGCGACGCTTCCGCCGCCGCGATCGCGCCCGCGACCTCCTCGTCGTTCAGCGGCGAGGCGCCGGCGTAGCGGATGTTGACCAGCTTCTGCGGCAGCGGCGCGAAACGGCGGCAGACCTCGCTCGCCGGGCGCTTCTCCTCGACCAGCAGCGCGAGGACCTGCAGCGCCGCGACCAGCCCGTCGCCTGTCGTCGCGAAATCCGAGAGGATCATGTGGCCGGACTGCTCGCCGCCGAGGTTGCAGCCGCTCTCGCGCATGCGCTCCGCGACGTAGCGGTCGCCGACCCTGGTGCGGTGAAGCGCAAGCCCCATGCCGCCGAGATGCCGCTCGAGCCCGAGGTTCGACATCACTGTCGCGACCACGCCGGTGCCGCGCAGCCGCCCGTCGCGGTGCCAGGACCCCGCGATCAGCGCCAGGATCTGGTCGCCGTCCACGATGCCGCCCTGCTCGTCGGCCAGCACCAGGCGATCCGCGTCGCCATCCAGCGCGATGCCGAGATCCGCGCGGCGTTCGCGCACGAGCTCCGCGAGCTTGCCCGGCGCCGTCGCGCCGCATTCGCGGTTGATGTTGAGCCCGTCCGGCGTCACGCCGACCGGCACGACCTCCGCGCCGAGTTCCCACAGCACGGTCGGCGCGACCTTGTAGGCCGCGCCATGCGCGCAATCCACGGCGATGCGCAGCCCTTCCAGGCTGCGGCCCTTGGGGAAGCTGGCCTTCGCCGCCTCGATGTAGCGGCCTGGCGCGTCCTCGATCCGACTGGCGCGGCCGAGCTTCGATGGCGCGGCCAAGCCCTCGCAGCTGTCGGGCGCCGTCATCATCGCCTCGATCGCGGCTTCCTCGTCGTCCGACAGCTTGAGGCCGTCGGGGCCGAACAGCTTGATGCCGTTGTCCTCATAGGGATTGTGGGACGCCGAGATCATCACGCCGAGATCGGCGCGGAGGCTGCGCGTCAGCATCGCGATGGCCGGCGTCGGCATCGGCCCGACGATCATCACGTCCATCCCCGCGCCGATGAAGCCTGCGGTCAGCGCGGGCTCCAGCATGTAGCCGGACAGGCGCGTGTCCTTGCCGATCACGACGCGGTGACGATGCGCACCCCTGTTGAAGAAGCGCCCGGCGGCCTGGCCGAGACGCAGCGCGGTCGCGGCATCCATCGGAGGGCGGTTGGCGGTGCCGCGGATGCCATCGGTGCCGAAATAGCGGCGCGTGCTCATGGACGCTGATTATTCCTCCGCCGGCTCTGCGTCCACCGGTTGGACCGCGCCGGCCTCCGCCGCGCCCAGGACGGCGAGCGCCTGGATGGTCTCGGCGACGTCATGGACGCGCAGGATGGACGCGCCGCGCTGCGCGGCGGCGACGGCCGCGCCGACGCTGCCGGCAACGCGGCGTTCGGCGGCCTCGACGCCCGAAAGCTCCCCGATCCAGCGCTTCCGGCTGCCGCCGAAGACGACCGGCCGGCCGAGCCCGGCCAGCAGCGGCAGGCGTTGCGTGACCTCCAGGTTCTGCTTCAGCCGCTTGCCGAACCCGATCCCGGGATCGAGCGCGATCCGCGATCGCGCGATGCCGTTCGCCTCGGCCCATTCCACGCGCTCGGCGAGGAACTGCGCGACCTCCAGCGCGACGTCGTCGTAGCGGATGTCCTGCTGCATGGTACGGGGGTCATCGCCCAGCATGTGCATCAGGATCACGCCGCATTCCGACCAGGCGGCGACGCGCACGGCATCGGGGTCGTGGCGCAACGCGGAGACGTCGTTGATGATCTCCGCCCCCGCTTCCAGCGCCAGGCGCATGGTCCGGGCGTTGCGCGTGTCCACGCTGACGGTCGCGGCCTTGGCGAGTTCGCGGATCACGGGGAGGACGCGCTCGGCTTCCTCCTCCGCGCCGACGGGCTCGGCGCCGGGCCGCGTGCTCTCGCCGCCGATGTCGAGGATGTCGGCGCCAGCTTCCAGCATCGCATGCCCCGCGGCGATGGCGGCGCGCGGGTCCAGATGCCGCCCGCCATCGCTGAAGCTGTCCGGCGTGGCGTTGAGAACGCCCATGACCAGCGGCCGCGTCAGTTCGAAGCCCGCGAAGCTTACCGCCCCCCTGGTGAGCGCGATGACCTGCGCCTGCCATTCCTCCGGCACGTCGGCCAGCGGCAGCGGCGCCTGGGGTGCGCCCGGGCCGATCAGCCGGACCATGGTGAAGGCGGCAGGCCCGCCGCCCAGCGGCAAGGCGAGGTCGGCGGCGATGGCCGCGGCGGCATCGCGGCCCCGCAACAGCCCGATCGGCTCGACCCAGGTGTCGGGCATGGCGGTCCCCGTGCAGGCAAGGAAAAGGCGGGGACGATGGCTCGTCCCCGCCCTGCGGTTTTCCCTGCACTGGCGCTTCCCCGCAAGCGGGGGAGCGAAGTTGTTACGTCCCGGGGGCCGGGGCGCCCGACCACGGGCCGGCCGAAGGTCGCGGCGCGCGGCCCGAGGACGGCACGCTGCCGCGCTGCGGCGCGGGCTCGTCCGGACGGTTGCGCACGACCGGCTCGCCGCGGATGACGTTGCGGATCTCGTCGCCGGACAGCGTCTCGTGCTCCAGCAGGCCCTTGGCCAGCAGGTGCAGCTCGTCGATGTTCTCCGACAGCGTCTTCTTCGCGCGGTCATAGGCGCCGTCGATGATGCCGCGGATCTCTGCGTCGATCTGCCGCGCGGTCTCCTCCGACAGGTTCTTCGACTGGGTCACGCTGTGGCCCAGGAAGACCTCCTGGTCGTTCGAGCCATAGGCGATCATGCCGAGCTTCTCGCTCATGCCCCATTCCGTCACCATCCGGCGAGCCTGGTCGGTCGCCATCTTGATGTCGCCGGAGGCGCCGTTGGAGACCTTGTCGGCGCCGAAGATCAGCTCCTCCGCGACGCGGCCGCCCATCGCCATGGCGAGTTCCGCCTTCAGCTTGGACTTGTGCTTGGAGTAGCGGTCGCCCTCCGGCAGGGACATCACGAGCCCCAGCGCGCGGCCGCGCGGGATAATGGTGGCCTTGTGTACGGGGTCGCATTCCGGCTCGTGCAGCGCGACCAGGGCGTGGCCGGCCTCGTGATAGGCCGTCATCCGCTTCTCGTCCTCGCTCATCACGAGCGAGCGGCGCTCGGCGCCCATCAGCACCTTGTCCTTCGCCATCTCGAACTCGTGCATGCCGACGGTGCGGCGGCCGTTACGAGCGGCGAGCAGCGCGGCCTCGTTCACGAGGTTCGCGAGGTCGGCGCCCGAGAAGCCCGGCGTGCCGCGCGCGATGACCTTGGGATCGACGTCGGAGGCCAGCGGCACCTTGCGCATGTGCACGCGCAGGATCTTCTCGCGCCCCACAACATCGGGGTTCGGCACCACGACCTGGCGGTCGAAGCGGCCCGGGCGCAGCAGCGCCGGGTCCAGCACGTCCGGCCGGTTGGTCGCCGCGATGATGATGACGCCCTCGTTCGCGTCGAAGCCGTCCATCTCGACAAGCATCTGGTTCAGGGTCTGCTCGCGCTCGTCATTGCCGCCGCCCAGGCCCGCGCCGCGATGGCGGCCGACGGCGTCGATCTCGTCGATGAAGATGATGCACGGGGCGTTCTTCTTGCCCTGCTCAAACATGTCGCGGACGCGGCTGGCGCCGACGCCGACGAACATCTCGACGAAGTCGGAGCCCGAGATCGTGAAGAAGGGTACGTTCGCCTCGCCGGCAATGGCGCGCGCCAGCAGCGTCTTGCCGGTGCCGGGGGGGCCGACCAGCAGCACGCCCTTCGGGATCTTGCCGCCGAGCCGCTGGAACTTCTGCGGGTCACGCAGGAAGTCCACGATCTCCTCGAGCTCGCCCTTGGCCTCGTCGATGCCGGCGACGTCGTCGAAGGTCACGCGGCCCTGCTTTTCCGTCAGCAGCCGCGCGCGGGACTTGCCGAAGCCCATGGCGCGTCCGCCGCCGCCCTGCATCTGGCGCATGAAGAACACCCAGACGCCGATCAGCAGCAGCATCGGGAACCAGGAGAGGAGGTAGTGGAAGAGCGGGTTCACCTCGCTGTCCTCCGGCCGGGCGACCACGCGCACGCCCTTGTCCGTCAGCTTGCTGACGAGTGTCGGGTCTTCCGGCGTATAGGTCGTGAAGCTGCGCCCGTCGCTGAGCTGCCCGCTCACCTGCCGTCCCGTCATGGTGACGTCGCGGACATGGCCGGCGTTCACCTCGTTCAGGAAGTCGGAATAGGCGAGCTGCTGCGCGTTGCGCGGCCCGGTGGAGGGCTGGAAGAGGTTGAACAGCGCCACCAGCAGCAGCGCCACGATGACCCAGAGCGCGAGGTTCCGGCCGAAATTGTTCACCTGGTGATTCCCATGCCTCGCCGCCCCCGGGGGCGGCGCCTCCTCACAGATAGTGCGCCCCGGGCCTTCTTCCATCCGGCCCGCACGCGGCAAATCACGGCGCCCGGCCCAGCATTCCGGTCGGATCAGGCGCCCGGCCCGGCCAGCGGTGCGAAACGTAACGCATGGCAGACGGCGATCGTCGCATCAGGATAGGCCAGGGCGGGCACGACCGCCAGTTCTCCGTTGCGCAGCAGGGCGGGCAGCGTCGGCGCGACGCCGGCCGGCATCCAGGCGGGCCGGGGCAGCCTCCGCGCCGCCGGCCCAGCGGGGCCGAGATCGAGGCCGGGTCCGGCGGCTTCCAGCCGGAACCGCCCGTCCCACAGCGCGCCGCCTTCGGCGGGCACGGGCGGAGCGAGCGCCGCTTCCTCCCGCAGCAGCAGGCCGGAGCGGCGCAGCACGGCGCCGCCGAGCGTCCCCTGCCCGGCCGCCAGCAGCCGCGCGACCGCCGCCGCGGCGGGCAGGTGCGCGCCGCCGCCGATGACGCGGATCAGCAGCGCGAGCGCCGCGGCGGCCACCCCGTCGCTGCCCAGGGCGGGAAGGTCCAGCCGGGCGAAGCCGGCCTCGTGGAGGAGCGAAGCCTTGGCCAGGCGAACGGCGATGTCGCGGGCGAACCCGGCCCGGCGAGCGCCCAGGCGGGACGCGGCCTCGGCCAGGGCGGCCGTGGAGGCGCCGTCCCCGTCGGGGTCGGCGAGCGCCGCGCGGAGCCGCGCCCGCTCGAAACGGGGATCGCGGTTGGAGGGGTCGCGGACCGGAACGATCCCGCGCGCGGCCAGCACGGCCTCGAGCCGCGCCGGAGCGACGCCGAGGAGGGGCCGCAGCACAAGCGCCGGGCCCTGCGCCCGCGCCGGCGCCATGGCGGCGAGCCCCGCCGGCCCGCTGCCGGCGAGGCCGCGCAGCAGCACCGTCTCCGCCTGGTCGGCTCGGTGATGGCCGAGCAGCAGCCAGGGCGCGCCCCTGTCGGCGCAGACCTCCAGCAAGGCGGCGAGGCGGGCTTCCCGTGCGCGGGCCTGCATGCCCGCGCCGGGGCACAGGCGGAGCGGGACGACCCGGGCGGCGATCCCCTGCCCCGCCAGCAGCGCGGCGACCCCGGCGGCCTCCGCGGTGCTTTCGGCCCGCAGCCCATGGTCGCAGATCACGACAAGAAGCGACCCGCCTTGCGCACGTGCCCAGCCGTCGGCGAGCAGCGCAAGCGCCAGGCTGTGCGGCCCGCCGGAGACGCCGGCGACGAGAAGCGGCTGCGGCCCGAACGGCCCGAGCGGCGCCATCAGCGCCGCGAAGTCGTCCTGGGTCAGCGGGACCGCCATTGCGGGTTAGCGGACAAGCCCTCTCCCCCCGCAGGGGGAAGAGGGATGGGTGACGGGGGCGCGCCGAGCCGCGGAGCCAGACATCCTTTTCGATGTCCTCCTCACCCAACCCTCTCCCCCATAAGCGGGGGAGAGGGCTAGATCAGCGGCACTGGGCCCGCCGCCTGGCATCAGTAGCCCGCTCCGCGACGGCACCGGCCAAGTTCGGGCTCGCGCTCCGCAGCTCGTTCAGCAGCGTGCAGGCGTCGCGGTTGTTGTTCAGCCCGATGAAGGCATTGGCGATGCCGACGGTCGCCTCCGGCGCGCGGCTGCCCTGCGGGCTGCGGCGGCGCGCATCGTCATAGGCGATCGCCGCGGCCGAGAAGTCGCGCCGGCCCATCAGCGCATCGCCGAGCAGGATCTGCGCATCCACCTGGCGCGGTGCGTCGCGGCTGGCGATGACCTCGCGCGCCGCGGCCTCGGCGGCCTGGAACTCGCGGCGGCCGAGCGCGGCCTGGCCGGCGGCGAGCGCCTGCTGCGGCGTGCGCGGCGCGTTGGCCGCGGGCTGGCTCGGCGGGGCAACGGGCGGCGGCGGGGGCGGCGCGCCGCGCGGCGGCACGGCGGGCGTGCCACCCCCGCGCTGGCCCTCGACCTGCTGCAGGCGGAAATCCACGTCGCCTTCCAGCTTCTCCACGCGCTCGCGCAGCTGGCGCTGGGCGAACTCGGCCTGCTCGGCGCGGCCGCGGATGGCGCGGACCTCCTCCTCCATGCGCTGCACGCGGTCGAGCAGGCTCTGCACGATCTCGCTCGATCCGCCGCCGCCCGAGGACGGGCGCGACGGCGTAGGCGCGACAGCGACGCCGCCGCGGCGCAGCGCCTCGATCTCCTGGCGGAGCTGCAGGATCTGGTTCTGCAGCGCGATGCCCTCGCGGCTGTCCATCTGCGCCAGCGCGACGCCGGGCAGCGCGACGATCAGGGCGAGGACGACGCCGAGGCGTCGCATGGCGGTTCCTCCGCAGTTGCTACGCATACGCCGCCCGCAAAGCGGGCCGGGGCCGCGAATGCGGTCCGCCGGGAGTCCGGCGAGCCAAGCGGCCGGAGGCCGCGCCCGGCGCCTGAGGGCACAAGGACGTTGATGCAGCGGTCAACGACGTTGACCGCTGCATCAACGGACGACCGTGACCGCGCGGCGGTTCTGCGCCCAGGCCTGCTCGTCGGAGCCGAGCGCCGCGGGGCGGTCCTTCCCGTAGGAGATCGTGCTGATGCGGGACGACGCGACGCCGCCCGCGACCAGCACGTCGCGCGCCGCATTGGCGCGGCGCTGGCCGAGGGCGAGGTTGTATTCGCGCGTGCCGCGGTCGTCGGTGTGGCCCTCCACCATCACCTGCACCTGCGGATAGCGGCCCATCCACGCGGCCTGGCGCTCCAGGATCGGGCGCTGGTCGGCGCGGATGTTGCTGCGGTCGAAGTCGAACAGCACGCGGTCGCCGACATTGGCGACCAGGTCCTCCTGGCTGCCCGGCCGGACCGAGCCGGAGCCGCTGCCGGCGCCGCCGGCGCCGTCGGCATTCGCGTTCTGATCGGAATTCGAGGAGCAGGCGCCGAGCGCGAGAGCGGCCATCAGGCCGAGCATCCGGATGTTCATCATTCCCCCTGTATTCGTCATGACGGCGGGGCCGTAACGGCCCCCCGTCGCAAGGTCAAGCAAAGTGCCGACGCTTCGTGGGGCCGGCATGGCGCGCTTCGCTGATTCGTTACGACAGCAACGGCGACCAGGCGGGGTCCGACGCGTCGGTCGGCGTGACCATCTGCCGCTCGTTGAAGCCCGCGATGTCGATCTGCGCGAGCCGCGAGCTGTAGCCCGAGCCCCGCGAATCGCGCGCCCGCGTCTCGCGGTAGAAGGCCAGCACGCGGCCGTTCGGCGCGAAGGTCGGCCCTTCCATCTGCCAGCCTTCGCTCAGGATGCGCTCGCCGCCGCCATCGGGGCGCATGACGCCGATCGCGAACTGCCCGCCGCTCATCCGCGTGAAGGCGATGAGGTCGCCGCGCGGCGACCAGACCGGCGTCGCGTAGCGCCCGTTGCCGAAGGAGATGCGCCGGACGTTCCCGCCATCCGCCGACATGACATAGAGCTGCTGGTCGCCGCCACGGTCGGAGTTGAAGACGATCTGCGACCCGTCGGGCGAGAAGCAGGGCGAGACGTCGAGCGAGCTGCCATTGGTCAGCTGCCTCTCGCGCCGCGACGCCAGGTCCACGACGAAGATGTCGGCATTGCCGCCGCGCATCGCCGACAGCGCCACGCCCCGCCCATCCGGCGAGAAGCGCGGCGAGAGCGTCATCCCCGTGAAGTTGCCGAGCATCTGCTGCTGCCCGGTGTCGAGGTTGAACAGGTAGACCCGCGGCTCGTTGCGGTTGTAGCTCATGAAGGCGATCTGGCGCGCTGAGGGGTGGAATCGCGGCGTGAGCGCGGGGAAGCTGCCATCGGTCAGGAAGCGGTGGTTCTCGCCGTCCTGGTCCATGATCGCCAGGCGGCGGTTGCGCCGGTCGCGCGGCCCGCTTTCCGCGATGTAGACGAGCTGGGTGTCGAAATAGCCCTTCTCGCCCAGCATGCGCTCATAGATCACGTCGGAGATCAGGTGCGCGATGCGGCGCCACTGCGCGGCGGGCGCGGTGAAGGCGGTGCCCTGGAGCTGCGTGTCTGCCAGCACGTCCCAGAGCCGGAACTCGACGCGGAGCCGGTCTCCCTGCGCATCCACGCGGCCCGTGGTCAGGGCCTGCGCGCCGATGACGCGCCAGTCCTGCGCGCGCGGGCGCTCGGCCGCGGCTTCCGGCGACTGGATGAAGGCCTGGCGCTCCACCGGGCGGAACAGGCCGGAGTTGCGGAGATTGGCCTGGATGACGCCTGCGATGTCGCGGCCGTAGCGCTGTGCCTCGCCGCCCGCGCCGGCCATCGCCGGGATCGCGATCGGGATCGGATCGGTGCGCGCGCGGGTGATGTCGATCACCGCGCCCTGCGCGATCGCGGAACGCGACATCAGCGGCCAGGTCAGGATTCCGGGTGCCACCATCGCGGCGCCGGCGCCGAACAGCGCATGGCGGCGGGTGATGACCGAAGGCAGCTTGAGGGTCATCGGACGAGTCCCCTGGGATTGAAGCGGAAGGTGGACGCCATCAGCGTCTGGATCTTGTCGGGCGGGACGCGCAGCGGGTTGCACTGCGGCGCCATCAGCGCGCGGCGCGCGGATTCATAGACCGCCCGGGCGCGCGGGTCGCTCGGCATGCCGCGCTCTCCGGGCACCACGTTGCGCACGTTTCCTTGCCCGTCGAGCTGGACGCGGAGCTCCACGACGATCTGGTCGAGGTTCAGCATCCCGCCATCCACCGACCAGCATTCCGAGACCTGCTCGGCCAGGCCGCGGATCTCGCCCTGGGTCAGCGGCGCGGTGCCGTTCGGTGCGCCGCCGCCGGCGGTCGGGCGGCCCTGCTGCGGGTTCGGCCGCGCGGTCGGCGGCGTCTGCTGGGCCTGCTGCTGGCGCAGGCGCTCCAGCGTGTTGAGCACGCTGCGGCTGTCCTCCTGCGGGCGGGCCGTGGGGGGCGTCTGGCCCGTGCCCGCGGTCTGGGTGGGCTGCGGCGGCGGCGGCGCGGGCGGCGG
>NZ_JBNXUM010000030.1:0-85982 GCF_050563545.1 Falsiroseomonas sp. HW251 | reverse complement strand
TCCGATTTAACAAGGCGATGCCGTGGACCGCCTTCTCGCAGATGGCGACGACCTTTCCGCCGCTGCTTGCCTTGGTCGCCGCGATGTATGTCGGCCTGCTTCTGGATTGGTGGCCCGCCCTGTGCCTCGCCTTGCCAGCGTCGGGCTTGGTGGTGAGGGTTTTCGCCCTCCAGCACGACTGCGGACACGGGTCGTTGTTCCGATCGCGGCGAGTGAACGATGCTGTCGGCCGGCTTTGCTCGCTCTTTAGCCTGACGCCCTACAGCCTCTGGCGGCGGCAGCATGCGGGACATCATGCGGTCTGGAACGACCTCAACGATCGCGACCGCGGAGAGGACATCGACTCCAGCTGCATAACCCTGGCGGAGTACTGGGCTCTGGGGCGCTGGAGACGGCTTGTGTTCCGCACGGCCAGGCATTTCCTCGTTGCTCAGCTGCTGCCGCCGCCGCTGATCTTCGTCGTGCTCTTTCGCTTCCCCTTTGATGCACCGAAGGTGTGGCGCCGTGAGCGGCGCGGCGTCCACCTTACCAACTTTGCGCTGGCCTCGCATGCTGACGCTTGCCGAAGCCGACAAAGAAATCCGGCCGCCGTGACCGGCGCCAGGAAATTGAGCGTCTCGGCGCCCGGCATCCCGAGCGCCCGACCTCTCCCACAGGTCGGCTGACAACCCTAGCCAAGGCGTCATCGCGCTGCCGCACCACGCTGCTGGCACTGGCGGAGCGCATGGCAGCCGCTTCGCGAACGCGTCCGCGTCGGATCAGGCGATGAGCACCTCGTCGCCGAGGATCAGCCCGCTCGCGCCCGGCAGGTAGATCAGGCTGTGCAGCGGCGTGCCGGGAAGCAGGTCGTCGAAGGCGATCAGCGTCGCGCCGCGGGACTCGGGCATGTTGGGATGCTCGGTGAAGTCGTAGATCCGCACCTGCTCCGGCGTGACACCCTCGAGCAGGATTCTGTCCGATCCCGTGTCGAAGCCCTGCACCGACAGCCCGCCCTCGATGCCCGCCCGGTAGTGGATGACGTCGGCGCCCTGGCTCGCGACGATCAACGCGCCGTCGCCCGGCGCCACCACCTCGGAAGCCGATCGCCTCCACCAATGGGCTGAGGTCGCGGCCGGCCTCCGTCAGATGGTAATCGATGGTCGTGAGATCGGCGCGCAGCGGGCGGCGCGGGTTGCGCAATACAAGCGTTCGATTGCGTCAGAGGACTGCAAATGATTCGCCTGAAAAGCGCGGCGGTCGTGTCAAAGAAGCCGATATGCTGACCACTATGCGAAGTTGATAGCGCGCTTGTAGATGCAACCGGCTGCGCCGTTCCCGTGTCCATTTCATCGCATGTAAGTGAGCAGATTGTAGAGACTTTGGCGCGTAGCGTCTTTCCGTTGAATGATGTCGCAATATCGCTGGACCAATATGTCCATTCCGAAGCTGCTTCATTACGTCTGGGTAGGCCCGGCTCCGATGCCGGCCCAGCACCGCCAGTTCATCGAGACCTGGCGTCAGCAGATGCCGGACTGGCCCATCATGGCCTGGACGGATGCCGACATCGACTGGTCGGTCCGCTACCTCCAGCAGGCCTACGCCACCCGCGGATGGAACCGCATCTCGAACTACATGCGCATGCATGCCCTGAACAGGTATGGCGGCTTCTACCTCGATACCGACATCGAGCTGCTGAAGCCCCTCGACCCGCTTCGGGAGGAGCGCGCCGTCCTCGGCTTCCAGGTCGCCGAGCCGAGCGACAGCTGGGTCAACGGGGCGGTCTTCGGCGCCGAGCCCGGCCACCCTTTCGTCCGTCGCCTCCTCCGCGCCTTCCATGAGGAGATGCCGGGCTGGCGTCGCATGGGCGACAGTCACGGGCCGGGACTCATCACCCGGCTCCTGCGGGATGAAGGGCTCTCGCGCTGCACGGGCGCGCCGCAGCACGTGGCAGGCGTCACGCTGATGCCGGTGGACCGGTTCTATCCCTACCACTGGACCGAATCCTTCACGCCCGCCTGCATCACGCCCAACACCTTCGCCGTGCACCACTGGGAGCATGGCTGGGGCGGGCAGCGGCCACTTACCGCACGGGAGACGCTGCGCGCCCTCGCCGCCGCGACGATGCCCGGGCCGGCCGCGGCCCTCGCACGGCGCCGGATCGCGTCCGAGAAGGCGCGCCGGGCCGGCCCGGGCCGCGGCGCGCAGGCGCTCGACGGCGTGGAGCCGGCATGAGCGACGCGGCGGCAGGCGCGTTGGGGGCGCTCCGTGTCGTGCTGCCCGCCGGGCTCCGGCGCGCGGCGCGATCCGCGCTCCACGCCGCCGTGGATGCCGTGCCGGCGCTTGCCCGCGCGCGGGACGCGCGCGCGCTGCGGCGCCGGATGCGCGCCGCGCTCGGCTACGAGCCGGACCTGCGGAACCCGCGCACCCACAACGAGAGGCTGGCGCACAAGATCCTGCACGACCGCGACCCGCTTCTCGTGCGCACCTCGGACAAGATCGCGGTGCGCGACTTCGTCGCGGAGCGGATCGGGCCGGAGTACCTCATCCCGCTGATCGGCACCTACGACCGCGCCGCCGACATCCCGTGGGACGCGCTGCCGGATCGCTTCGTGCTGAAGGCGAACCACGGATCCGGCACCAACCTGATCGTGCGCGAGAAGGCCGCGGTGGATCGCGCCGAGGCCCTGCGCGTGGCGGAGGAGTGGTTGGCCGACAACCACTACCGCTGGACCGGCGAATGGGCCTACAGCCGCATCAGGCCGCGGCTGCTGGCCGAGGCGCTGCTGGAAGACGCCGAGGGGAAGGCGCCGCCCGACTACAAGTTCTACGTCTTCCACGGCCGCCCGCGCATCGTGGACGTGCACATCGACCGCTTCGGCCCGGGCTACCGCTACCTGCAACGGGACGCCGAGACACTCGGCCCGCTGCCCTTCAAATGGGGCGATCTCGTCGCGCCCGAGGAGGACTGCCCGACCTACCTGCCGGCGGCGGAGGTGCGGGCCATGGCCGCGCTCGCCGCGCGCCTCGGCGCGGGCTTCGACCATGTACGGGTGGACCTCTACCTCTCGGGCGGGCGCATCTGGTTCGGCGAGCTGACGCACTACACGAGCAACGCCTGCGCGCCGTTCTTCCCCGACCGCTGCGACCGCGTGCTCGGCGACCTCTGGGTCGATCCGGGCCGCAGCCTCGCCACGACCGGTGCGACCTGACCACGGGCGCCGGCGTTGTCACGTTCCTTGTTGGGAGAGACAGGATGGAAGCGCAGGACAGGATCGTGGATGCGCGCTGGCGGCGCCGGGCGCGGCTGCAGCTGGACCCGGTGAAGGGCAAATGCGTGTTCGCCGCCGAGGCAATCGCGGCGGGGGACGTCATCGGCTACTGCGACGGCCCGGAGCTGGACCGCGACACGGTGCACAGCATCCATCTCGGGGGCAAGCGCATCGACCCCTCCGAGCCGTTCCGCTTCATCAGCCACTCCTGCGACCCGAACGCGGAGTTCCGGGACAAGGGGAACTGGCTCCATGCGCTGAAGGAGATCGCGGCGGGGTCCGAGATCACCATCGACTACCTCCACACGGAGCCGCGGATCAGCGCGCCCTTCCTATGCCGCTGCGGCGCCGCGAGCTGCCGCGGCATGATCTCCACGCCAGCGAATGAGGCCGCCGCGCCCAGGCGATCCGCCGCCCGGTAGGGCAGAGCGCCCCGCGCGCCCTCAGCTGGCGTCGGGGACGGGCGCCGAGACCTCCCGCCAGGGGGCGCGGGCGAGCAGGACCAGGATCGGGCCTCCGGCCGCGGCCCCGATCGCCACCTTGGCCGCGAGGACCAGGAGCGCCGGCCGCGCCGGCAGCAGCCCGGCCGCCTCCGCCGCGAGGACAGCGGCGACCACGGCCGCGGCGGGCAGAAGCGCCGCCGCAAGGAGCCGCGCCTGGCGCCGGAGCGGGAAGCCGAGCCAGCGTGACGCGAACACCGATGCGGCCGCCGCGTCGGCAAGCAGCGCCGCCGCCCAGGCCGCGGCGGCCGGGGGGCCTGCCTTCGGCACCAGCAGCGCGAGCAGCAGCGTGAGCCCGATGCCGCCGACGGTCAGCACGAGGTTCACCTCCGGCCGCCCGGCCGCGGTGAAGGCCATGCCGAAGGGCAGGGCGAAGGCGCCGAGCGCGAGGGCGGCGGACAGCACCTGCACGGGCGCCACGATGCCCGTCCAGGCAGGCCCGAGCAGGACGGCCTGCACGTCCGGGGCGCAGAGCGCCAAGCCGGCGAAGACGGGCGCGAAGGCTAGGCCCGCCAGGCTGCACAGAGCCTGCAGCCGGCGCTGGAAGGCCTCCGGCCGCGGCCGCAGCCGCGAGAGGGCCGGCAGGCCGTAGCGGTGGACGAAGGGCGAGGGCAGGTCGCGCGCGACCTCGACGATGCGGAAGGCGATCTGCAGCACCCCGGCGAGCGCCGGCAGCCCGCCCGCCACGACAAGAAGGAAGAGGCGGAGGCCGGCGCGCTCCGCGATGCCGCCTGCGGCGGAGGTCACCGCGAAGCGCGCCATGCCGCGGATCGTTCCGAGGTGGAGCACGGGAACGGCCGGGAGGCGGGCGAAGGCGGCCGCGAGTGCCGCGGCGGTGCCGAAGAAGGCCAGTTGCTGGCCGACGATCGCCCATGCGCCGGCGCCGGCGAGCGCCAGCGAGAGGCCGGTCGCCAGCCCGACCGTATGGGCCCCGATGCCGCGCAGCGCCAGTTCGCGGAAGGTGTGCCGGCGCAGCAGCACGCCGTTGGCGGTGCCCTCGATCGCATTCAGGGGCAGGACAAGCGCCAGGGCTGCCAGAAGCGGCCCGACGCCGGGCCCGAGCAGGCCGGGCAGGAGCAGGCCGGCGGCCGCGATGGTCAGGGCGAGCGCGACGGCGAGGCCGAGGCTCGTCCACAGCACGCTGGCGATGTCGGGCGTCGCAAGAGCCGGGCGCTGGACCATGGCGTTGGTGAAGGCATAGGCCGCGATCGGCTGCACCAGCATGACGACGGCGCTCGCGAGGGCCGCGCGCCCGACCTGGTCCGGACCGACGATGCGTGCGACGAGGAAGGTCGTCACGACGGTGCCGGCCATCCCGATCACCGCCTCTGCAGCGATCCAGCCCGCCTGCCGCGTCATCCGCTTCCTCTGCCCGGCCCAGCCCGCCGAGGCAAGGGCCCACCGCCCTTAGACCGTGCGCCGCTTGCCGTCACGCCGACGGATTTGCGCCGATGCTCTTCGCGGTTCGCATCGCGCTGGCGCCTTCCGCCAGGCAGCACGGGGACGGTCGCGATCTTCACTGACCGCGTCATGACCAAGCCCTTCTTCGCGCAATCTCGCGCACGCCCTTGCCGAGCTTGAGCTACACCCGGATCTCCACCTCCAGTTCTCTCCTGACTATCCAGGCCCCTCGTCAGCACGACAGGGCACCCCGAGCCTGGGTCAGGTTTCAACCGGCGGCCAGTTTCACTCCGGCGGTTATCTGCACGCTCAAGGTTCCTTGAACCAGATCGCGCATGGCGTTGTGCTCCGCGGCGGGCGCCGCCACTCACCGATCTGTGGCGGGCACGGAGGTGACCGCAGTCAAGCGACGAAGCGCTTGAGCCCAGGGAACTGGCTCAGCAGCAGGCTCAGGCCGGTGGCCAGTGCAAAGGCGCCGAGCGCAAGCAGGACGATCTGCCAGAAGCTGCCACGTCCGGTGAGCGGTGCGAGCAGCCATACGGACCAGAGATGCGCGGCGTAGACCCCGAGGCTGATCCGGCCGAGATCGGCGACACGGCGTATCGGCGCCGCATCGGGCAGGGCGCGCCCGAGCAGGAGGATCGCCGCGCCAAGTGGGAAGCTGGAGAGCATGAAGTCATGCGCTGGCAGCGCCTCCGCACCCGACGCTGCGCCAACCAGCCATGTCTCGCCGAGCAGCAGGGCATGGCAAGCCAGCACCATGCCGAGCAGCGCGCGCCAGCCGAGCGTCACATGGCGCTCAGCGAGCAGGGCGCCGACGCAGATGAAGGCGGGCGCAACCAGCACCCCACCACGCACCGGCGTGCCGCCAAGATGCAGCAGGTCGTGGTATCCGCCCTTGGCGAGACCGACGAGCGCTAGCGCTGCGGCCGCCATCGCGGTGAGACGAAGACCGACCACGGCACGGCCGAGGCCAACCACGACAAGGCCGAAGCAAAGCGCCGGCAGGAACCAGAGGTGATAGGCCACGCCGCCGTATAGCAAGTGAGACGGGCTGAACTCCCAATCCTGAACTGGATAGGCTTTCAATGCCACGTAATAGGCTGCCATCCAGAACAGGTGCAGCGGCAGTAGCCTCCGCACCGGGCGGAGGAATGCCTCGGGCCAAGCTTCGGCACGACGCCCGAGGAAGTTGCCCGATGCAACAAAGAAGTAGGGCACGGCGCCGAGGCAGGTGATATGCGCCAGGTCCTGCGCGAGAGAGACCTGCGGGTCCGGCAGAGCGTGGATCACCACCACCGGGAACGCCATGGCGTAGCGGAGTGCGTCAATGCCGGGGAGGCGTACGGCTTCGTCCGTCGCAGAGCGGTCAGACATGCCGCAACCTAACGGGAGAGAGTCGTGAAAAGGTTCCCGCGGCCACGCGGACGCACGGCGTGCATTCTGCTTTAGGTCGTACGGAGCCGGACAAGGAGTCGGGCCGTCCGGCAGCGCGTCGAGGTTCTGACGGGCGCTGGCCGGCGACGGACATGGTCGGACGACGACAAGGCGAGGAGGTCGCGGAGACGGCGCAGCGGGCGCGGTGGTGACCGAGGTGGCGCGGCGCCGGCAGGTCACGCCGCAGCAAGGTCTTCGACCGGTGCCGGCAGGCCCGCAAGGCACTGGCGTCGGCTACGGCTCCGGCGGAGCCAGCCTTCGTGCCAATCGTGGCGGAAGCGCCGACGCCTTAGCTGGGGCCAGCACCGTCCCGCAGCACACCCGCGGTCGAGATCAGGCTGGCCGGCGCAGCGCTGCGCGTCGGTGCGCCGGCACGGACGGAGAGCGTTGCTCTGCGGCCCTTGCTGGAGCGTCAGTTCTGAGCGGTTTTCGCCGTGCACCACGGCATGAGTTCGTCGATACGGCTCTGCGGCCATCCTTCGGCGAGGGCGGGTCGTCCTGCACGGGTTGATGGAGTTGCCGGCCCCCGAAGGCGAACCCTACGACTTTCCCGAGTTCCCGGACGGACGGCAAGCGGTAAAGGCCTGGGTGACGGCAACGCTCGGCAAGGGCTCGCCAGTGAAGAAATGGGCGAAGGGGAAAGCGCCGAGGGCGCCAGACGGGGCACCCTGGTGCCCGAAGGCAAGCGGGGAAGCGGTGATGCGCCGCTACCCCTTTCTCCGAGAGCCGGCGCTGGTCTCGGCACATCTCGCTCTGTACGGCCAGCCGAACCGCCTGCTGGCGCACATGCCGACCGGCGTTGAAGCTTCTATCATCACCGCGGTCATGCAGGCCCTGCGCTCACAAGGCGTCCTTGCGCTGCCGATGCACGATGGCCTGATCGTGCCGGCATCCGCCGCGTATATCGCCCATAATCTGCTGACCGAAGTCGGCGAGCAGATCGGGAAGGTGAAGCTGCGATTGACCGTGGATCAGACGCCGCTTGCCGTCGAGGCGAGCGCGTAAGGTTGCCGTACACGCCCGGCGATATCCCCACGTAGATGCGCTTAATCGCCAGACCCTGCTTGCCAGCGCCCGCTTTCGTCCCGACGCCAGACCGCAACGGGTGGCAGCATCGTCTGCCTGCGCCAGACATCGCCGTTCAGCCGCCAAATCTCCACAGCGCCGACGCTTGGCGTGATGGGCAGAGGTGCTGGCGTGCCGAAGGCGGGCGGGACGACCCCACCGGCAAATGGAGGGACCGTCGGCCCGGTGAAGGACGGCGGCACCAAGCCGGTAAATGGCGGCACGATCGAAGCGGTAAACGGCACCGTCCGTCCTACGCCCAACGGCACTGTCGGGCGTAGACGCGGCACCAAGACGCGATTACGCGCGTCCAGTGCAGTGAGATCGGGTAGTCGGATGCCGTTGTCGAAGCGATGATCACTACTCGGCCCGCCACCGGGCGGGCGCTCCCCGGCACGAGGCGAAGCGAATGTGCCGCCTCGAAACGCCCCGCTCCCATGGAAGCCGCCCATCCCTCCGCCGCTCCCCGCACCTCCTCGGGCCTCAACGGCGACAGGTACGACAACCCAAAGTGCAGCGGCGACAACCGGAATTGCGTGACGGATCAGCGAGAGTATGGACGTAGAGCGCATCAGGGCGATCTCCGCCGGCCTGGCCGGGGCATCGCGTTCGCCAGGACCGCGTGTTGCATCTGGTGGCTCGGTGTTCCCCAAGCATCGAGGTCGCAAGAATGTGGGGCTGCAGCATCATACATTGGCGCGCCGGCCCAGGGCCAGTTCGCCAGCTGATTGCCGTTCCGAGACGCTCGCTTACGGCTGGGTCTAAGCCCTATGACCGGACAGAGTGCAGCTACACGCAGGCCCGCAAATCGCGATGGTGAAGCTGCTGGTCACCGCGGACAGTGCGTCATCTCTGGCCCTGAAAAGTGAGCCTCCGGACCCTGTTACGTCGTCGAAGGCTGCTGCCCGGCCAACCTAACTTGCCGGATTGCCTTTCGGCACCGTGGCACCAGCTTGCGGTCCTCCGGTACGATTGGCGACGGCGAGCGGTAGCAGCCGCTCGGCCAGACTCCGCAGCGCGTCATGCGCATCGGACTGAGCCGCGCTGATGCCAATGGCGTTTGCCCTAGCAGGGTCGCCGGCCCGTACGACCAGTATCTCCAAGTACGCGAGTAGCTGCTCCAACTTGATTAGCGGCGTATCAGCGTCGGCCGCCACATGCGCTAACAGGAGAGCCATGCCGTTCATCGCGGCATCGGCCTTCGCTTCGGCCAGAGTCGCGCGTGCCGCCACCTTCCACAGGAGCCGGACCAGCTTCTCCGCTTCGTCGCCAGCCTCGCCCATCGCTGCTCCGCGATCATGATTTCCAGGGCACCAACCTGTGAGGTGGCAGATAGATCATACCTCGCGCATTGTTGTTACGTAAATGGAGTATTGCGCGAAACCATTCGCGCGTTGCGAGTGCGGCGTTGCCGACTTCGCCCGCCACCGGCGTCGCCTTGAACTCTGCAACTCCGATGCGCGAACGGTTCCGGCGAGCAACTTCGCAGGTGATTGCCGCTCTGGGCTGCACGTCGGTGCGTGGCGTGAAGTTACCTTTCAGGCGGGACAAGCGGAACAGCGAGGGTCGGGACTCAGAGTGAAGTACGATCCTGGTCGGCGGCGTCGCCGCTCATGTCCGCTCCTAGGCGCGCCGCAGCACGCTGATGATGACAACCCAGGGTTTGTAGCAATCGCTTTTGCTCGCATCTACATTTCCGAGGCGGCGGGCACATTAGGGGGCCTCGTGTGTTGGCCTGCCATCCCCCCCTTCGGGTGTTCGTCAGCGGCAAGAGGCTGTGCCCGCCGCGCTCCGGAGCTTTCTCTTTGGCTGTGCACCCCGGTCTCTGACACTGGAAGCCGAAATGGCTATTCGGTGGAAGACCCCGCCACTGATGCTCGCCGAGGCTGCAACTACCATCATCCTTGATCGGTTCTGGACGGAGGGCGGCACGCGAGTGGGAGGCCTCCATGTATCTGACGGTGAGGACGTATCGCGGCACCGCCGGCCGGCCGGACGACATCGCGCACCTCGTCAAGGGAACGCTCTTGCCGATGCTCAGCGGCCTGGCGGGGTTCGGCGCCTACTTCGTTGCCGCGGCTGCAAACGAGCGAACCGTCTTCGCCACCACGCTGTTCGACAGCCGTGAACACGCTCTTGCGGCCAACGAGCAGACACGGGCCTGGGTGGTGGGTCATTTGCGCGAAGCTCTCCCGAACCCACCGGAGGTGATCGGGGGCGAAGTGCTGCACGCGGAGAGCGTCGAGCTTCGCGAAGGCTCAGACTCCGCGCATACGCTCGCCATCATCACGTTCGGAGCCGGGGGGCTTTCTCTAAAGGCCCTTGAAGCCGTGCAGCAGTCGGTTGTCGCGGGGGCGCCGGACGGGGGAATGGTTCCAGGTGTGTTGAGCTACGTCACCGCCCGAAGCGAGTCCCACACCGATCAGGGCGTCGTTGTGCTGCTCACGAGCGACAAGGACGAGGCAGCACGGCCTGTACACGGCGCCGTGGCGGAAGAACTTGCGGGCACGCTACCCTCGCGTCCGGAGGTATTGGAAGGCAAGGTGATGATTGCGGTCACCAGCGGGCGCATCGTCTCACCCTCCTGATCCGGACACGGATGACGCGGATGGCGCTGAGGGCCCCTGAGGGATCCGCTGGATAGCCTTTCGGTGTTCAGGGAAGGCGGGAAACGTGCCCGTGATGGAGCAAGCCGCTCTGATGGGCTCTTGGGGGCGTTCTGCGGCATGGTCAATCGAGGCTCCGAGCCGCGCGTCCTGCGCACGAGCTAAGGTAACGGCGCTGCCCCGACCTCCCGATAAACAGGTCATGGCTCGCTGAGCTGAAAGCCGAGGTTTTCCGCGAGGTTTGGGGCTCCAATGCGTGTCCCTCACCCGGCACCACGCCGACCCGAATCGCGACCGTCTCTCGTTGCGAGACGTAATCGAGTTTTTACGAATCTGGGCGACCCTGGTCCCCAGCCATGAACGACATCCCCCCGCTCCGCGCGCCGCTCCTCCCTCCTTCCGAGCAGATGAGCCGGATCGCACCCGCTCCACCGCCGCCGTCGAAGCGCAAGCTGCCGGTGGGCCGCGCGCGGCTCGTCGTCGCCGCGGTGCTGGTCGGCACCGCCGCTCTCGGGCTCGCCCGCCAGCAGTTCACCGTCGCGACGGAACACGCGGTGGTCTCGGCCACAACCATCCCGCTGCGCACGCCCATCGGCGGCGAGGTCGCGCGCATCGCGCTGCGCGCCGGCGAGGAATTGCCGGAGGGCGCTGCGGTGCTGGTCGAGAATCCGCGCGCCGACCGCCGGCGGCTGCTCGACGTCCTGGCCGAGCGCGACCGGGCGGCGGACGAGGCGGCCTCGCTCGGCGCGCAGATCGCGTCGCTCGACGATCTCTCCGCCAGCCTCGCCCAGCGTGCCGCGGCGTACCGGGAGGAGACCGCGCGCATGCTCTCCGCCGGCGTCGAGGAAGGGCTGCGCCAGCTCGCCGCCGCCGAGGCGCGCGCCCGCCGCGCCGGACAGGAGGCGACGCGCACCATCGAGCTCGCCCGCGGCGGCTATGCCGCGGCGTCGCTGCGGGAACGCGTCGAGGCCGATCGTGACGCCGCGCTGCAGGAAGCCGGCGCCTTCGCCGCGCGCGGCGCGGCGCTCCGCGCTCAGGAGGAGGCGCTGTCGCGCGGCTTCGTGCTGAATGGCGGCTTCGGCGGCGTCGGATATCTCGACCAGCGGCTCGACGAGATCGCGATGCGCCGCACCGACCTGGCGCGCCAGCTCGCGGCGCAGCAGGCCGCGCTGGCGCGCGCAAGCCGGCGTGTGGCGGAGGAGACGGCGCGGCACGAGACCGAGCGCGCAGCGACGCTGCAGGCGCCGCCCGGGCTGCGTGCCTGGCGCGTGCTGGCGGCTCCCGGCCAGCGCGTGCAGGCCGAGGAGACGGTGGCGGAGCTGCTGGATTGCCGTGCGGTCTTCATGCTCGCCGTCGTCGCCCAGCGCGACGTGCCGATGATTCAGCCCGGCCAGCCCGCCCGCGTGCTGCTGGATGGCGATCCGACGGAGCGGGCCGGCGTGGTGCACGGCTTCCTGCCCGACGGCATGGTGACCGAAGGCGGGCGCATCGCCGCCGTCCCGACGCGCCCGCGCGGCGGCGGCCAGGTCGTCCAGGTGGACATCGCGACGCCGCCACAGGGCCCGGCCTGCCCGGTCGGGCGCACCGGCCGCGTCATCTTCGAGCGACCCGTCGCCCTGCCCGGCCTCTGAGGCAGGCAGGGATGCTGGAGGATTGGGTCCCCGCGATGCTCGCGATCGGGCTGCCGCTGCTGGTGGCGAGCCTGATGGACGTGGACCGCCCGGTCGCGCGGGCGCTGATGCTGCTGCCCGCGATCGGCTGGCTGCTGCACTACATGGCCTGGCGCTGGACCGCGCCGCTGCGCGATGGCGGGGTGCTGCAGCAGGCCTGGGCGCATGGCTTCCTCGGGCTCGAGACACTCGGCGCGCTGTCCTCCCTGCTGGTCTGCGCCACGCTGCTGCGCCACGCCGACCGGTCCGAGCAGGCGGACCGGTCGATCCCGCACGCGCTGCGCGACGCCCCGGTGGACGTCTTCATCTGCACCTACAACGAAGGGCGCGAGATCCTGGAGCGCACGATCCTCTGCGCGACGCACATCCAGCATCGCGACCTCAGGGTCTGGGTGCTGGACGACGGCGCGCGGCCCTGGGTGCGGGACCTCGCCGAGGAGCTCGGCGCGTTCTATCTGCATCGGGTCAAGGGCAGGCACGCCAAGGCCGGCAACGTCAACAACGGGCTGCGCCATGCGCTGGCGATCGGGCGCCGCCCGGCCTTCATCCTGCTGCTCGACGCGGATTTCGCGGCGCACCGGCGGATCCTGCGCCGTACCCTGCCGCTCTTCGCCGAGCCCGATGTCGGCGTCGTGCAGACGCCGCAGCACTTCTTCAACCCGGACCCCGTGCAGTCCGGCCTGCTGTCCGCCCAGGCCTGGCCCGACGAGCAGCGCTTCTTCTTCAATACGCTGCTGCCCGCGAAGGATGCCTGGGGCGCGGCCTTCTGCTGCGGCACCTCCGCCGTGATCCGCGTCCAGGCGCTGCTGGATTCCGGAGGCATGGCGACCGAGACGGTCACCGAGGACATGCTGACCAGCTTCCAGATGCAGGAGCATGGCTGGCGCACGGTGTTCCTGAACGAGCGGCTGTCGGCCGGCCTGGCGCCGGAAGGTCTGTCGGAATACGTGACGCAGCGCTGCCGCTGGTGCCTCGGCATCGTGCAGCAGGGCTTCACGCGCTGGTCGCCCTGGGGTCCGGCGCGGCTGACCCTCGCGCAGCGCCTGTCGCATTTCGACTCGCTGCTCTACTGGATCGGCACCTTTCCCTATCGCGTCGCCGTGCTGGCGGCGCCGGCGCTGTTCTGGTGGTTCGGCCTGCGCTGCTTCCAGGGCGAGGACGGCGATCTCCTCGCCTACCTCGTGCCTGCCGTTGGCGGCATCGTCGTGACGATGGGCGTGATCTCGCGCTGGCGGCTGATGCCGGTCCTGTCTGATGTCACGCAGCTTCTCGTGACCTTCCCGATCATGGTCACGGTGGCACAGGCGCTGGTGAAGCCCTTCGGACGGCCGTTCAAGGTCACGCCGAAGGGCATCTCACGCGACACGGTGACGGTGCAGTGGGGGCTGCTCGCGCCCTGGGCGGTGATGGCGGCACTCACCGCGGCGGGGATGGCGATGCACGTCTCGGAATGGAGCAGCGCGCGGACGGGCCACGGGTATTCGCTCAACATGGCCTGGAGCCTGCTGAACCTCTTCACCTTCGGCATCGTCATCGCCTGCTGCGTGGAATTGCCCCGTCCGCGCATCGAGGAACGCTTCGCGACCGACGAGCCCGCGCAGATCATGACCGGCCCGGGGGGCTGGACGGGCGTGCGGCTGCGCGACCTCTCGACGCGTGGGGCGCGGATCGAGATCGCTGGGGCGCTGCCTGGCGCGGGAAGCCGCGGGACGCTGCTGCTTGATGGCGGCGCGCTGCGCATCCCCTTCGAGACGACGCGGCAGCTGCCCGACGGCGCGGCGATCCGCTTCCTCGCGGACGATGCGATCCGGCGGCAGCTGCTGCTGCGGCTCTACACCGGCGGCTACGTGAACGAGGCCGAGGGCGTGGACCTGCTGCCGGCGGTGCGGGGCACGCTGAGGCGGCTGTTGGGCTGAGGCCTTCCCCGTTGTGGCGGGGAAGGCCTCGCCGATTCAGGCGACGTCGCCGGGGCGGCGCCGGGTCGGGTCGTTGGCGCTGGTAACGTCGTCGTTCAGGCCGGGCGCGGCCATGCCGCCGCCGAGCGCGCCGGCTGTGCCTGCCGCGGTGCCGGTCGCGGTCGTGCCGGCGCCAGGGCCCGTCCAGCCGGCGTCGCGCCACTCGCTAGTGCGGCGATCCATGTCCACCGGGCCATGCCGGTCGAGGATGCGCTCGGCCTCGGCGGCGCGGGTGTCGTCGGCGACGCGCACGACCACGAGATGGCCGCCGCGGCGAATGCCCTCGGAATAGGTCGCGGCATCCTCCTCGCCGAAGCCGGCGCCGGCCAGGCCGCCGAGCAGCCCGCCCGCCGCAGCGCCGACGCCCGCGCCGGTCAGCGTCGCAACCAGCCAGCCTGCGGCCACGATCGGCCCGATGCCCGGGATCGCCAGCGCGCCGAGGCCCGCCAGCAACCCGGCCCCGCCACCGAGCACGGTGCCGAGCGTCGCGCCGGTGCCCGCTCCGGTGTCGGCCCCGGTATCGCCGCGCGTCGTGGTCGTGCGGGTGGTGTCATTGGCGGAGGTCCCCTGCCCCGCGACGTAGCTGATGTCGTCGCGCGCGAAGCCCGCGCCTTCCAGCTCGTTCACCGCGGCCTGCGCGGTGCTTGAGTCGTCGAAGAGTCGTGCGATGGTCCGGGTGGCCATGATGTCCTCCTGAAATCGGTGCGTTCGGTCTGCCCGGCAACGCCGCGCCTTCAGCGCGGCGTTGCCGTTCTGTTGGTCAGCGCGGCGTCGCCACGACGTTGCCCTGGTAGTCCAGCGCGACGCCGGTCTGCTGGCCGTTGCGCATGGCCTGGCCGCGCCAGATGCCCTGGTCGTCCTTGGTCAGCCCCTGCACGTCGCTGAAGCCGGCATCGCCGATGCGCGCGCGGGCCTGGCCCTCGGTGAAGGAGTTGGCGCCGGCAACTGGCGCCGCGGCGGTGCGAGGCTCGGTGTGCTGCGTCGTCGCGGCCGGCGGGCTCGGGTCGCTCGAGGTGCCGCGGTTCGGCGGGTTGGCGCCGGTGGCGTTGTCGCGCGGCGTCGTCACCTGCGCGGTGCCGCGGCCAACATCGGGCTGGCCAGAAGGCGCCTGGGCTCCCTGACCACCGGGGACGCCGCGATCAGGATTGGTGGCGCCCTGCGCCGTGACCGGCCCGGTGCCCTGCATGGTCTGGGCGCTCGTGCCCTGGCCCTGGCCGACCGTCTGCGGAGAGCCCGTGCGGCTGGTCGCCGGCGTATCCGGGGAGGTCAGGTTCTGCGCGCGGGCCTGCGGCGACTGCCCGCCCTGGGCGTTCGGCGCGGCCTGGCCCTGCGCCGTCGTGCCGGCCGGGTTCATGCCAGGCGCGGTGCCGGCCTGGCTGCCGGCCGGCATCGGGGTCGGGTTGGCCTGTGACGTGGGGGCGCCCTGCGCCGCGGCGGCGCCGGTCGAGCCCATGCCCGGCGCATCGCCGGCGCGGCTGCCGGGCGGCATCGGGCTCGGGTTCACCTGCTGGCCGGTCGGCTGCTGCGCGAAGGCGAGCCCGCCGAAGCCGAGCGTCGCCGCAACTGCCGAGGCCATCGCCGCCTGCCTGAACGTCATCGCCATGATGCTGTCGTCTCCTTCCGTTCGGGCACGCGGCCCGGTCGGCGGAGTCAACGGAAGCGCGCGGCGGATGTTCGTCGCGCGGCCGTTACGTCACCTCACACGAGCGCGAGCGGAACGGCCTACGGGGACGTCATCTGGCGCTCAGTGCGGCGGCGAGGGCGGCGTTGCTGTAGCGCGGGTCGTCGGTGACCTCGGCGCCGAGCCAGGACGGCAGGGGCGGGTCCACCTCCTCGGAATCCAGCTCGACCTCGGCCAGCACCAGGCCGTCCAGCGCGGCGGGCGCGTGGAACTCGTCCACCGTCCAGAGATGGCCTTCATGCTCGACCTCCCACCGCGTCTTGGACAGGACGGCCAGGGGCGAGAGGGCCAGCATGCCTTCGGCATCCGGCGCGGGGATCGGGTACTCGAACTCGGCCCGCACCTTGCCGCCCGGGCCCTTCACCGTGAGGAAGGCGCGATCGCCGGCGAGGCGGACGCGCACCGAAGGCTGGGCGCGGCCGCCGGCGGCCAGGTAGCCCTGGCGCATCGGGGTGCCGACGCCGCGCGTCTCCGCCCGCCAGGCCGCGTTTGCCACCAGGAACTTGCGCTCGATCTCGATACCCATAACCGCGGTGTAGCCCGGCGCTTCACGGCGGGGCCAGGGGCGCCCACATTCGGGGCATGAACGTCCTCGCGCCCACCCCGGTCCTGTTCTACCCGCAGAAGCGTCCCCCCCTGGCGAACGGTCAGCGCCTGAAGGTGGTCTCGCCCTTCGAGCCCAATGGCGACCAGCCCGCGGCGATCCGCCAGCTCGTCGCCGGGCTGGAGAATACCGAGCGCGACCAGGTCCTGCTCGGCGTCACGGGGTCGGGCAAGACCTTCACCATGGCCAAGGTGATCGAGGCGGTGCAGCGCCCCGCCCTCGTGCTCGCGCCGAACAAGACGCTCGCCGCGCAGCTCTATGGCGAAATGAAGAGCTTCTTCCCGGAGAACGCGGTCGAGTATTTCGTCAGCTACTACGACTACTACCAGCCCGAGGCCTACGTCCCGCGCACCGACACCTATATCGAGAAGGACGCGCAGATCAACGAGCAGATCGACCGTATGCGCCACAGCGCGACGCAGGCGCTGCTGGAACGGCCCGACGTGATCATCGTGGCCTCCGTCTCCTGCATCTACGGCATCGGCTCGGTCGAGAACTACTCCCGTATGGTGGTGAAGCTCGAGCGCGGCGGGCGCATCGACCGCGACGTACTTATCAAGGGCCTGGTCGAGCAGCAGTACCGCCGCAACGACAGCTTCTTCGCCCGCGGCACCTTCCGCATCCGCGGCGAGACCGTGGACATCTGGCCGTCCCACCTCGAGGACCGGGCCTGGCGAGTGTCGCTGTTCGGCGACGAGGTGGATGGCCTGCGCGAATTCGACCCGCTGACCGGGGAGGTGGTGGGCGAGCTCGACCGCGTCGCGATCTACGCCAACAGCCACTACATCACGCCGCGGCCGACGCTCCAGCAGGCGATCCGCGAGATCAAGACGGAGCTGAAGCGGCAGCTCGAGATCCTGCACCAGCAGGGCAAGCTGCTGGAGGCGCAGCGGCTGGAGCAGCGCACGACCTTCGACATCGAGATGCTGGAGACCACGGGCAGCTGCAAGGGCATCGAGAACTACAGTCGGTACCTCACCGGCCGGAAGCCCGGCGAGCCGCCGCCGACGCTCTTCGAATACCTGCCGGAGAACGCGCTGCTGATCGTGGACGAGAGCCACGTCACGGTGCCGCAGATCGGCGGCATGTACCGCGGCGACTTCGCGCGCAAATCCATCCTGAGCGAGTTCGGCTTCCGCCTGCCCTCCTGCATGGACAACCGCCCGCTCAAGTTCGAGGAATGGGACGCCTATCGCCCGCTGACCGTCTTCGTCAGCGCGACGCCGGGACCGTGGGAGATGGAGCGCACCGGCGGCGCCTTCGCCGAGCAGGTGATCCGCCCCACTGGCCTGGTGGATCCCGTCACCGAGATCCGCCCCGTCGAGGGCCAGGTTGACGACCTGCTCGCGGAATGCCGGGAAGTCGCGAAGAAGGGCGGGCGCGTGCTGGTCACGACGCTGACCAAGCGCATGGCGGAGGACCTCACGGAATACATGACGGAGGCCGGGATCCGCGTGCGCTACCTCCATTCCGACGTGGATACGCTGGAGCGCATCGAGATCATCCGCGACCTTCGGAAAGGGGTATTCGACGTCCTCGTCGGCATCAACCTGCTGCGCGAGGGCCTCGACATCCCGGAATGCGCGCTGGTCGCGATCCTGGACGCCGACAAGGAAGGCTTCCTGCGCAGCACGACCAGCCTGATCCAGACCATCGGCCGCGCCGCGCGCAACGCCGAAGGCCGCGTCGTGCTCTATGCCGACGTGATGACCGACAGCCTGCGCCGCGCGCTCGAGGAGACGGCGCGTCGCCGGGCCAAGCAGATCGCCTGGAACGAGGAACACGGCATCACGCCGCAGACCATCAAGCGCGACATCAGCGAGGTCCTGCAGTCCATCTACGAACAGGACTACGTGACGGTCGAGGCGGTGGAGGGCGACGACACCGCGAACTTCGTGGGCAAGGACATCGGCGCGACGATCGCAGAGCTGGAGAAGCGGATGCGCGCCGCCGCCGCGGACCTGGAATTCGAGGAAGCCGCGCGGCTGCGCGACGAGATCAAGCGGCTGGAGTCGCTCGAGCTCGGGCTGCAGCCCAACCTGGCGGGCCGGCCGCTGCAGGCCGAGGCGCCGGCCAGGGGCGGCAAGGCCCGACCGAAGAAGGAGGATTGGAAGCCGAAGCCGCTCGGGCCCGGCGGCGGGGGATACGACCCGGCGAAGGGCAAGGGCGGCCGAGGCCGGCGGCGTTGACGGAAGCGTGACCGTTTGTCGGCAGCCCCTGCCCTTCCGTTGCCACAACCTGCCGCTGTATTGCGCCCCGGCAAATCCACGCCGGAGGAGATTCGCATGCGCAAGAAGCTCGTTGCTGCCGCCATGGTTCTGGCCGTGGCCGCCCCGCTCGCGGCCTGCGAGGGGATGAACCGCACGCAGCAGCGCGCCCTGTCGGGCGGCGCGATCGGCGCGGCGGGCGGCGCGGCGGTGGGCGCGCTGACCGGCGGTTCGCTCGTGACGGGCGCGCTGATCGGCGGCGCCGGCGGCGCGGCGGTGGGCGCCCTGACCTCGCGCTGATCCCGGCGCTCGGCGCAACGGCGCGCCAATGGCGGCGTTGCCCCTGGTCTTGGGACAGGGGCTCCGCATGGCCGATCACAGCGCGCGCATCGCCGTCTTCCGGCCGGCGCAGGACGTCTACGAATTCCTCGCCGACCCCATGAACCTGCCGCGCTGGCAGCCCTCCCTGCGGGAAGCCTTCCGCGAGGCGCCTGACCGCATCCGTGCGATCGGCGGCGGCCTCGGCGCACAGGGCGTGGCCGCGCATATGCGCTTCGTCGCCGCGGCGGAGGACCGCAGCCTGTCCTGGGCCACGGCGACCGGCGTGGGCTGCGCCGGCGACATCCGCGTGCATGAGACGCCGGACGGCGCGGAGGTCGAGCTGAACCTGCGGCTCGCCGCCCGGGCCGACCGGCCGGATGCGCTGGCACGCTGGACCGGCGACGCCGCGCTCGATGTCGCCGCCGCCCTGCGCTCGAGCCTGGAAGCCATCCGCCTGGTGTTCGACGGCGTGACCTCGGAGGTGGAGCCGGTGTCGGGCGGGATGCAGGCCGACCCGCGTGAGGCGCCGCTGCGGGACAGCCGCGCCTTCGGCATGAGCGCCACGCAGAACCCCGACGAGATCGCGCGCCCCGAGACGGACTACCCCGAAGGCACCTCGCCCGAGGACACGCCGGAGGAGGAGTTTCCGGCCCGGCGCTGAGCGGATCCGATTCTCAGCGGCCCAATCCGACCCCGCAATCCGACAGCAGCGCGCCCGCATTGCCGCGCGCGTTGTTGGCGACCTGCGCGACGCGCAGCGAATCCTGGGCCGGCAGCGTGCGGACCAGGCAGCTCGACAACGCCACCACGTCGAAGCCGGGCCCGCAGCGCAGCGCGGCCGCCGCGACCCGGCCGCAGAAGGCGCGCTTCTGCTCCGGTGTCTCGGGCTGGGACTGGCCGAGGCCGGGGATGGTCGGCAACCCCTGCCCCGCCGCCGGCCCGGCCAGGGCGAGCGCCATCGCGATGATTGCCGTCCGCCGCATCCGCATGCCGCCCCTTCGCAATCCCCGCGCGGCCGGTCAACCCGTGGCCAGGACGCGTGGGAAGGCGTAACCACGCGCCATGCTCTACGCCCCCGATGCCGACGCACGGCGCCGCGTGGTCTTCCTGCGCGGACTCGAACTCCAGGCGCGGCTCGGCGTGCACCCGCACGAGAAGGCGGCGCCGCAGCGCATCCGGCTGCATGTCGAACTGCTGGTGGACGACGAATCGGCGCCGGCCTCGGTCGGCCCGGACTCGCTGCACCGCGTCGTGGACTACCAGAGGTTGGTGGAACTCGCGCGATCGGAAGTCGCGGGCGGCCATGTGCTACTCGTCGAGACGCTGGCCGAGCGCATCGCGGGTGCGGCGCTGGACGACCCGCGGGTCGAACGCGCACGGGTCACGGTGGAGAAGCCGGAGGCCTTCGCCGATGCGGAATCCGTCGGCGTGGTGGTCGAACGGCGGCGGGCATGAAGCTGGCCGCGCGTCCTTCAAGTTTCTGTTATCCCTTTGTTACATCGCTGGTTTTCGGCTGGCGGCGAAGCCGACCCGGAACGGTACTTGTCCACCGAGGTCGCATGCGCGTGAGCGCGGACGCCTCGTCAACCGAAAAGTTTGGGTTGACAGGGCCCGCAGAGTACCGTCAGGCGAATTTTCTTGTCGTTTCAAGAGGATAGCGAAACTGCACAAAATCCGGGCAATGCAGCGTGACTGGCGGATGACAGCCATTTCGCGGGATTTCCGCACCTCGCGTCCACAGAGTTTTCCACAGCTTTAGTGGACAACTGCCGGACGCCCCGGCTGACCTCGGCCAGCCCGGAGCGCCATATCAGACGCACATGAACGGCGAGACCGACACCCCTCCGGACGCCCCCGAGGCGCCGCCCGCCATGGCCGGGCTGCAGATCCTCGAGACAGCCTTGCCGACGCTGCCGCTGACGCCCGGCGTCTACCGCATGCTCGATGCCAAGGGCGATGCGCTCTATGTCGGCAAGGCACGCAGCCTGCGCCGTCGCGTGACCGCCTACACCCAGATCTCGCGCCTGCCCGAGCGCCTGCGGCGGATGGTCTTCGAGACCCGGAGCCTCGAGATCATGACCACGGCCAGCGAGGCCGAGGCGCTGCTGCTCGAAGCCAACCTGATCAAGCGCCTGCGGCCGCGCTACAACATCGTCCTTCGCGACGACAAGTCGTATCCCTGGCTGGTCCTGACCGAGGACCATCCCTACCCCCAGATCACCAAGCACCGCGGGGAGCGGCGCAAGGGCGCGAGCTACTGGGGCCCCTTCGCCAGTGCCTGGGCGGTGAACCAGACGCTGACGGCGCTGCAGCGCGTCTTCCTGTTGCGCTCCTGCCGGGACACCGTCTTCGACGCGCGCACGCGCCCCTGCCTGCTGTTCCAGATCAAGCGCTGCTCCGCCCCCTGCGTCGGGCGGATCAGCCAGGAAGGCTATGGCGAGCTCGTGCGGGAGGCGAAGGAGTTCCTCTCGGGCGGCACGCCGTCCATCCAGCGCCGCCTGGCGGCGGAGATGGAGCAGGCCGCGGAGAGGCTGGAGTTCGAGCGCGCCGCGGCGCTGCGCGACCGCATCCGCGGCCTGACGCATGTGCAGGGCCGCGACCGCGTGAACCTGGATGGCGTGGGCGATGCCGATGTCGTCGCGCTCCACCAGATGGCCGGCCAGTCCTGCGTGCAGGTCTTCTTCTTCCGCGGCGGCCGCAACAACGGCAACCGGCCCTATTTCCTGTCGCACGGGAAGACGGACCAGCCGCCGGAGGAGGTGATCGGCGCCTTCCTCGCCCAGCTCTATGACGACCTGCCGCCGCCGCCGCTGGTGCTCGTCAGCCACGACCCGCAGGACGCCGATGTCCTGCAGGAGGCGCTGAGCCTCAAGGCCGGCCGCAAGGTCGAGATCCACCGCCCCCAGCGCGGCGAGAAGCGGTCGGCCGTGGAGCACGCCCAGACCAACGCACGGGAGGCGATCGAGCGCCGCATGGCTGAGGGCGCCGCGCAATCCGAGCTGCTGCAGGGCGTCGCGCGGCTCTTCGACCTGCCAGACCAGCCCGAGCGGATCGAGGTCTACGACAACAGCCACATCATGGGCACCAACGCCTATGGCGTGATGATCGTGGCGGGGCCCGCCGGCTTCCTGAAGCAGCACTACCGGAAATACGGCATTCGCGATGCGAAGCCGGGAGACGACTTCGCCATGATGCGCGAGGTCTTCGAGCGCCGCTTCGGCCGTGCGCTTAAGGAGGACCCGGAGCGCGAGACCGAGACCTGGCCCGACCTGGTGCTGATCGACGGCGGCGCCGGCCAGCTTTCCGCGGCTCGGGAAATCCTGAACGAGATGGGGCTGCACGACATCCCGCTGGTCGGCATCGCCAAGGGCCCGGACCGCGACGCCGGCCGGGAATGGTTCCATCAGACCGGCAGAGACCCCTTCCAGCTGCCGCCGCGCGATGCCCTGCTGTACTACCTCCAGCGGCTGCGGGACGAGGCGCACCGTTTCGCGATCGCCTCCCACCGCGCCGGCCGTTCCAAGGCGATCACGAAGAGCGAGCTGGACGACATCCCCGGCGTCGGCAGCGCGCTGAAACGCAAGCTGCTCAACCATTTCGGCTCGGCGCGCGGCGTGCGCAACGCGGCGCTCGAGGATCTCGAGAAGGCGCCGGGCGTCGGACCCTCCGTCGCGCGCAAGATCTACGGCCACTTCCACCCCGCCGACGGGTAGCCGCCGGCGGCGGGCCGTGGCTATGGTCCGGCCGCATCCCGGAGCGTTCCGCCTTGCTGCATGCCCTCTACAACAGCGTGATGAACCTGGCGCAGCATCCGCGCGCGGGCTTCTGGCTCGGTGCGGTCTCCTTCGCCGAGAGCAGCGTCTTCCCGATCCCGCCGGATGCGATGTTGATCCCGATGGCGCTGGCGCGCCCGGACCAGGCCTGGCGGCTGGCGACGATCTGCACGGTCTGTTCCGTGCTGGGCGGTATCCTCGGCTATGCGCTGGGCTACTTCCTGTTCGAACTGCTCGCGCAGCCCATCCTGGCGGCCTATGGCTATGCCGACGCGCTGCTCCGGTTCGAGGACTGGTTCCAGCGCTGGGGCGCGGCGGTGATCCTGGTGAAGGGCCTGACGCCGATCCCCTTCAAGATCGTCACCATCGCGGCCGGCGCGGCCAAGATGAGCTTCCCCGTCTTCCTCGCGACCAGCCTGGTCACCCGCGCGGCGCGCTTCTTCCTGCTCGCCGCGCTGATCCGGCGCTTCGGGCCGGGGGTGAAGGACTTCATCGAGCGGCGCCTCGTGCTGGTCACCAGCGGCGCCGCCGCGCTGGTCGTGCTCGGCTTCCTCGCGCTGCGCTACGTCTGATCCGCCACGGCCGTCGCGCGCGACACCGCTTCCCAGGCCGCGATCTCGGCCAGCAGCGTCTCGGCATGGCCGCGCACGGCCTCGACCGCGTCGGCGCCCAGCACCAGGCGCAGCGGCGTGCGCTCCGCCCTCAGCGCCTGCGCCACCGCGGCCGCCGCCTTGGCAGGATCGCCCTGCTGCGTGCCGTCCATGCCACGGGCGAAGCCGCGGATCGGCGCAAGCGCCTCGCGGTAGGGCTCGAGCACCGGCATGTGGCGCAACGCGCTGCCGCCGGCGAAGCCGGTGCGGAAGGCACCGGGCTCGACGATGATCACCTTGACGCCGAAGGGCGCCATTTCCTGTGCCAGCGCTTCCGAAGCCCCCTCCAGCGCGAACTTGCTGGCGGAATAGGCGCCGAAGCCGCCGAAGCTCATCTGCCCGCCCATCGATGACATCATCACGATCGCGCCCGAACGCTGCGCCCGCATCGCAGGCAGCACGGCGCGGGTGACGGCGATGGCGCCGAAGAAGTTGGTCTCCAACTGGGCGCGAAGCTCGGCGTCCGGCGTCTCCTCGATCGCGCCGACGCTCCCGTAGCCCGCATTGTTGACGAGCACGTCGATCCGCCCGAAGCGCGCCAGGGTCGCGCCGACCGCCGCCTCGGCCTGGGCGGCCTGCGTGACGTCCAGCGCCACGGCCAGCACGCGCTCCGGCGCCTCCGCGACCAGCCCGTCGAGCGCCGCCGGATTGCGCGCGGCGGCGACCACCTGGTGGCCCTGCGCCAGCGCGTGCCGCGCGAAGGCCAGGCCGAAGCCGCTGGACGCGCCGGTGATGAACCAGGTCTCTCGCATAGGATGCTCCTCCGTTCCGTAGTGGGCCGGAGGATGGAGCGCGGCGGCGCCGACGATAACGTGGCGCGATCCGCATGGATCATGCGATATCGTTCAGCAATGGATCGCGACCTCCTGCCCCATCTTCCCGTCGTGCTCGCCGTCGCACGGCGGGCCGGCTTCGCCGCCGCGGCGGCCGAGCTCGGCATGGGCGCTTCCGCCGTGTCGCACGCCGTGCGCCTCGTCGAGCAGCGGCTCGGCACCCCGCTCTTCGCGCGCACCACCCGCAGCGTGGCCCTGACCGAGGCAGGGGCCGAGCTCGTCGCCGCCCTTGGCCCGGCCTTCGCGGGCATCGCGGAAGCCACGGAGCGACTGGCGGCGTCGCGCGGGCAGGTCGTCGGGACGCTTCGGATCAACGCACCATCCGTCGCGCTGCCGATGGCGCTCGCGCCGATCCTGGCCGCGCTGGCCGCCCGGCATCCCGCCCTGACGGTGGAGGTCGCGACCGACAACGCGCTGACCGACATCGTCGCCGCGGGCTTCGATGCCGGGATCCGCCTAGGCGAGATGGTGGCCGAGGACATGGTCGCGACGCGCCTCACGCCCCCGTTCAGCGCCCTGATGGTCGCGAGCCCCGGCTACCTCGCGGCACGCGGCACGCCGGGGCGGCTCGCCGACCTCGCGCAGCACAACTGCATCGGCTTCCGCCTGGCGGGCTCCGGCGCGGTCTATCAGTGGGAATTGCGGGAGGACGGCCGCGATGTCGCGGTCGCGGTCCGCGGCAGCGTGCGGGTGACGGACCCGCTGGCGGCGCGCGACCTGGCGCTGGCCGGCCTCGGCCTGGCTTATGTGTTCGAGCCGCTGGTGCGGGATGCGCTGGCGGATGGCCGCCTGGTTGCGGTGCTGCCCGGGACGGCGATCGAGGAGCCAGGCCTGTTCCTCTATCATCCGCGCCGTGCGAGCGAGGCGGCGAAGCTCCGGGCCTTCCTCGATACGGCCCGCGCGTTGCGCCGACGAGACCGCTGAACGGTCACGCACCGCAACTCGCCTGCCCCGTCCGCTTCTGCTAGAGGGAAGTCCGGATGCCGACGGACCTGCCGAACCTCCTGACGCTGTCGCGCATCGCGGCCATACCCGTCCTGGTCGCGCTGGCGGCGCTGCGCGAACCCTGGGGCGACGTGGCGGCCTGCGTCGTCTTCTCCGCCGCCGCCATCACGGACTATTTCGACGGGAAGTTGGCTCGGGATTGGCAGCAGACGAGTGCCTTCGGCCGGATGCTCGATCCCATTGCGGACAAGCTGCTGGTCGGCGCCGCCCTGATGCTGCTGGCCGGGATGGGGCGGCTGTCGGATTTCGGCCTCTACCCCGCGATCGTGATCCTGCTGCGGGAGATCCTGGTCTCCGGCCTCAGGGAATACCTGGCGGGGCTTTCGGTCGGGCTGCCCGTGACGAAGCTCGCGAAATGGAAGACCGGGTTCCAGATGGGGGCTCTCGGGACGCTGCTGGCGGGCGACACGGCGGCGCAGGTGCTGCACTTGTCCTTCCTGCCGATCTCGCTGATCGGCGAGATCATGCTCTGGACCGCGGCGGCGCTGACGCTGATCACGGGCTGGGACTACCTGACGGCGGGGCTGCGCCACGCCGGCGGGCCGGAGTCCGCGCGCCCCTCCCAGCCGCGCGAACCCGCCCGCTCTTGAGGCTTGGCCCCGCGCAGCGCATCTTCCTGGAAATGCACGATCGGAACGTGTCCATGCCTATCGCGATCAGCGGCCGGATGCTCGGGGCAGCCGGGCTCGGACTGGCAGCGCTGCTCGGTGCCTGCGCGCCTGAAACCGGCTTCCAGGATGCGCAGTGGTCGCCGCCCATCATCGCGCGGCTGCCGGCGACCGCCGCGGGACCCGCGCAGACCGGGGACAGCCTGACCCTGCAGCGCGTCCGCGGCGTCCAGCCCGAGTTCGACGCCGTCATGCCGGAGGAAGGCAATGTCTGGCCGGCGCAGGAAGCGCAGCGCGCCACGCTGATGAGCGGGCCGGACGAGGCGATGCGCAACATCCCAGACTACCGCCCCTCCCTGGTCCCGGGCACCGGGGAGCCGGTGCGCTCCCCGGTGCCGACGCCGGGCGTGCCGGGCAGCGGCAGCCCGGGCGGCCTCGGCACCCAGGGCCTGCCGCCGCCCCCGCCGCTGACGCCGACCCCGGCGCCGCGCGTGAGCGGCACGGGCGGCGTGGGCCTCCCGCCGGAGGGCCGGGTGCTGACCAGCCCCTCTGGCCGTCCCGCCGTGACCACCGGCCAGGCCGGCAGCGTCAGCGGCGTGACCTCCCCCAGCGGCGGCGGAGCGGTGATCCGCGACGGCAATGTCGAGACCTGGATCGGTCCGGACGGCCGCGCCCGCACCCGCGTCGTCCCGCTCGGCCAATAGGGCGGGGCGCGGCTTGCGCATCCTCTATTTCGCCTGGCTGCGCCAGAGGATCGGGGTTGCGGAGGAGGAGGTCTCCCCGCCCGAAGCCGTGCGTGACGTCGGGGGCCTCGTCGCCTGGCTCGCCGCGCGGGGCGGCGGGCATCAGGCGGCCTTCGCCGATCCGCGCCAGGTGCGCGCGGCCGTGAACCAGGATTTCGCCGCGCCCGACACGCCGGTCGCGCCGGGCGACGAGGTCGCCTTCTTTCCGCCGGTGACGGGCGGCTGACCGTGTCGGTCACGCCGCGCATCCTCGTGCAGGGGGCCGCCTTCGACGTGGCGTCGGAGACGGCACGCCTGCAGGAAGGGCGCACCGATGTCGGGGCGATCGCCAGCTTCCTCGGGGTCTGCCGGGCCGATGGCGGCCTGTCGGCGATGGTGCTGGAGCATTATCCCGGCATGACGGAGCGCGCGCTGGCGCGCATCGTCACCCAGGCCTGCGAGCGCTGGCCGCTGACGGGCTGCACGGTGATCCACCGCCACGGCAGGCTGCTGCCGGGCGAGCCCATCGTGCTGGTGCTGACGGCCAGCGCGCACCGCACGGCCGCATTGGAAAGCTGCGCCTTCCTGATCGATTGGCTGAAGACCAGGGCGCCGTTCTGGAAGCGCGAGGAATTCGCCGACGGGGCATCGCGCTGGGTCGAGGCCAAGGCCGAGGACAACGAGGCGGCCGCGCGCTGGGCGCGCTGATGCGTCCGCTGGCGATCCTGGCGGGCGGGCTGCTGCTGATCTGGCCGGCCTTCCTGAACGGCTATCCCCTGGTCTTCAGCGACACCGGCGCCTTCCTGCACCAGGTCGCGCCGCCGCCTTCGGGCCCGCTGGTCATCTGGGACAAGCCGCATGTCTACGGGCCGCTGCTGCTGGCCTTCTCCGCGCGTGCGACGCTGTGGGGGCCGGCGCTCGCGCAGGGGCTGATGCTGTCCTGGCTGCTGTGGCTGGCGCAGCGCGCGCTGCGTGGCAGCGCCGGGACCGGGGCGCATCTGCTGGTCTGCGCGGCAACGGCGCTGCTGACCACGGCGCCCTTCACCGCGGCGCTGCTGATGCCGGACGTCTTCGCGCCGGCGGTGCTGCTGGCGATGCTGCTGCTGGCCTTTGCGCGTGACGCGATGTCGCCCGCCGAGGCCCTGGGCCTCTTCCTGGTCGCTGCGGTTGGCATCGCAGCGCACCTCTCGCACCTGCCGATGGCGCTCGCGATCGTCGCTCTCGCGCTGCTGGTGACGCGGCGCCCGGCGGCGGCGCTGCGTGCGGCCGCGCCGCTCGCCGCCGCGATCGCGATCCTGCTCGGCACCAACCTGTGGGGGCATGGGCGCGCGAGCCTGTCGCCGCATGGCGCGACCTTCCTGCTGGCGCGGCTGCAGGCGGACGGGCCGGCGGCGGCGGTGATCAAGGAGCGCTGTCCGGCCGTTGGCTGGTATCTCTGCGCCTTCTCCGACCGGCTGCCGATGGACAGCGACGAGTTCCTCTGGGCGCCGGACAGCCCGGTGAACCGCGCCCCCGACGGCAGCGCGCGCTTCCTCGGCGGCGCGCTGCTCTCGCCCGAGGCCGGTGTCATCGTCGCGGAGACGCTGCGGACCCGCCCGCTCGAGGTCGCGCAGGCTATGGCCAGCAATGCGCTGCGCCAGATGGGCCTGGTGCTGGCGGGCGACACGCTGGTGGCCGACCATCTCGGCGTCGCCGTCCGGCCGCGCATCGCCGAAGCCTTCCCCGCGCGCGAGCTCGCTGCCTTCGACGCGGCGCGGCAGCCGCGTGGCGAGCTGACGGGACTGGCCGCGCCGCTGCGCTGGCCGCACATCGTCATGCTGGCCGCCGGCGCGGCGCTGGCGCTGCTGGCGTGGTGGCGCACGGCGCGGCAGGGCGACGTCAGGCGCCTGGGCCTCGTGCTCGGCATGCTGGTCGGGGTGACCGCGAACGCCCTGGCGACCGGCGCGCTCTCCAAGCCGCATCCCCGCTACGAGGCGCGGATCCTGTGGCTGATGCCGGTGATCGCCGGGCTGGCGCTCGCGCCGCGGCGGCGATGAGGTCGCTTGCCGCCATCGTTGCCGGGGCCGCGCTGCTGGCCTGGCCGGCCGCGCTCAACGGCTATCCCCTCGTCTTCATCGATACGGTATCCTACCTCGGCCAGACCGTCTTCCCGGAGACGCCGTGGGACAAGACGCAGGCCTATGGGCTGTTCCTGCATGCTTTCCACTGGCGCATCTCGCTCTGGCCGGCGGTGGCGGTGCAGGCGCTGATCGCCTCGCACCTGACCTGGCTGGCGCAGCGTATGGTGCGCGGCGAGGCGGCACCGGGGACGCATATGCTGGTCTGCGCCGCGCTGGCGGCGCTGACCGCGGCGCCCTGGACGCTGGCGACGCTGATGCCAGATGCGCTGACAGGGCTCGGCCCGCTCTGCCTGATCCTGCTGGGCTTCGCGCGGCTGTCGCGGATCGAGGCGACCTGGGTCGCGCTGGTCGGCGCGGTCGCCCTCGCCTCGCATCTGTCGCACCTGCCGGGGGCGGTCGCGCTGCTGATGATGACGGCGCTGCTGACGCGGCGCCTGGCGCCGACGCTGCGCGTGGCGCTGCCGCTGGCGCTCGCGCTGGCCTTCCTGGCGGGGTCGAACCTGGTGTCCTTCGGCCGCGCGACGCTGTCGCCGCACGGCGCGGTCTTCCTGCTCGCGCGGCTGCAGGACGACGGGCCGGCCGCGGCGCTGCTGAGCGAACGCTGTCCGGCCGCGGGCTGGCATCTGTGCGCCTTCACGGACCGGCTGCCGATGGACAGCGACGAGTTCCTATGGAGTCCCGACAGCCCGCTGAACCGCAACGCCGACGGCTCGCCGCGGCCGATGGGCGGCGTCGCGGGCGCCGTCGAGGCGCGCGAGATCATCGCCGCGACGTTGCGCGCGCATCCGCTGGAGGTCGCGCTGGCCATGCTGCGCAACACCGCGCGCCAGGCCGTGCTGACCTGGGCGGGCGACACGCTGGTGAACGAGCACCTCGACTTGTCGGCGCGACGCGCGATCGCGGCCGGCCTGCGGCAGGAACTCGCGGATTTCGACACCGCGGCGCAGATGCAGGGCACGCTGCCGGCCCGCGCCGCGCCGTTCCTCGCGCTGCATGCGCCGGTGCTGGCGCTCTGCCTCCTCGCCCTGCCCTGGCTGGCCTGGCGCGCGATCCGCGCGCGCGACCTGCCGCGGATCGGGCTGCTGGCCGGGATGCTCGTCGCGCTGTTGGCGAACGCCGCCGCCACCGGCGCGCTGTCCAAGCCGCATGAGCGCTACCAGGCACGGATCGTCTGGCTGTTGCCCCTGGCGGTGATGCTCGCAGCGCCGCCGCCTCAGGCCGCGAGGCGCGAGGCGACCTCCTCCGGCGGCATCCGCACCAGCGCCTCGTAGTCCCGCAGCAGCGTCTCCGTCACGACGCCAGGGGTGAAGCGGTGCTCGCCGACCTCGCGCACCGGCGTGATCTCGGCGGCGGTGCCGGCGAGGAAGACTTCGCTGGTCCGCGCGAGATCGCTGGGCGGGATGGTGCGCTCCACCACCTCGATCTGGCGCTTCCGCGCCAGCGCCATCACCGTGCGGCGCGTGATGCCGTCGAGGAAGTTGACCGGGGTCGGCGTGTGCAGCGCGCCCTCGATCACCAGGAAGACGTTCGCGCCGGTGCCCTCGCTGATGTTGCCCTGCCAGTCCAGCATCAGCGCGTCGTCATAGCCCTCGGCCGAGGCCTCGTGCTTGGCGAGCGTGCCGATCATGTAGAGGCCCGCGGCCTTGGACGCCGTCGGCGCGGTCTCGGGGTGCGGGCGCTTCCAGCGCGCCCAGGTCAGGCGCAGCCCCTTCATGCGGTCGCCGCCATAGAGGTTCGGCCAGGGCCAGGCCGCGACCGCCAGGTGGATGCGCGACTGCGGGGCGGCCACCGAAAGCTGCTCCGTCCCCCGCCAGGCGACCGGGCGGACATAGCCCTCCGTCAGGCCGTTGCGCGCCAGCGTCTGGCGGCAGGCCTCGTCGATCTCGTCGGCGGTCCAGGGGATCTCGAAGCCCAGGATGCGGCCGGACTGGATCAGGCGCTCCGTATGCTCACGCAGGCGGAAGACGTGGCCGGCATAGGCGCGCTCGCCCTCGAAGACCGAGGAGGCGTAGTGCAGGCCGTGCGTCAGGACGTGGATGCGCGCCTCTCGCCAGGGGACGAAGGCGCCGTCCTGCCAGATCCAGCCGTCGCGGTCGTCGAAGGGCACCAGGGCCATGGCGGCATTCCTCCTTGCTTCCCGGCGCCGGCGGATGCCGGTCGCCTGCGCCGGCCTGTGCCGGTCGCTACCTGTCGGCACGCCGTTGTCCTATATGCTGGCCACGGTGCCGTGCGACGGCCCGGAGCATCGCGCGGCGGAGGGAATGCGTCAACAATGCTGACCCAATTCGGGCCCCACGGGAACGCATGACGGTCATGCCCAGAGCCGTGCCGGCCGAGGAGGCGCGCGGGACACCCCCGGCCGGGCGCAACCTGCTCTTCCTGCGGGAGGAGGAGCTGCGCCTCGCCCAGGACCTGCTGTTCTTCGGCTATCGCGACTTCACCGCCGGGGCGGATGCGATCCTGGCCGATCTCGGCATGGGGCGGGCGCATCACCGCGTGCTGCATTTCGTGGGGCGCCGGCCCGGCATCACGGTGGGCGAGCTGCTCGGCATCCTCGCCATCACCAAGCAGTCGCTGGGGCGCGTGCTGACGCCGCTGATCGAGGATGGCTACGTCACGCAGGCCCCGGGCCAGTCCGACCGCCGCCAGCGCCTGCTGTCCCTGACGGAGAAGGGCGCCGCGCTGGAACGCCGCCTGTACGAACGCCAGCGGGACACCGTGATGGCCGCCTATCGCGAGGCCGGCCCGCAGGCGGTCGAGGGCTTCCGGCGCGTGATGCGCGGCCTGATGGGCCCCGACGCGCGCGCTGCCCTGGCCCGCCTGGAAGCGGCGCCGCCCGAGGGCACGCCATGAGCACCGCGACCCTTCCCGCCGCCGAGGCGACCGAAGCGCCGCACATCCTGGTGGTGGACGACGACGCCAGGCTGCGCGCGCTGCTGCAGCGCTTCCTGTCGGACCAGGGCTTCCGCGTCACCGGCGCGGCGGATGCCGGCGCGGCGCGCCATGCGCTGGCCGGCTTCGCCTTCGACCTCATGGTGCTCGACGTCATGATGCCCGGCGAAAGCGGTCTCGAGCTGGTGGAGAGCCTGCGGCGCGAGGGGCACGACGTGCCGGTCATCATGCTGACCGCGCGGGGATCGCCGGACGACCGCATCGCGGGGCTGGAGGCCGGGGTGGACGACTATCTCGGCAAGCCCTTCGACCCGCGCGAGCTCGCGCTGCGCATCCGCACGATCCTCCGCCGTGCCGCGCCGCCGCCGGCGGAGGTGACGACGGGGCCCGTCCAGCTCGGTGCGCGCTGGTTCGACCCGCAGCGGCAGGAGCTGCGCGGGCCGGAGGGCATCATCCGCCTGACCGGCGGCGAGGCCGCGCTGCTCGGCGCGCTCGCCGCGCGGCCGAACGACGTGCTCAGCCGCGAGGACATCGCCGCCGCCCTCGGCACGCCGGAGGCCGGGGAGCGCGCGATCGACGTGCAGGTCACGCGGCTGCGCCGCAAGATAGAACCCGATCCGCGCGAGCCCCGCTTCATCCAGACCGTGCGCCACAAGGGCTACGTCCTGCGGCCGGGCGTGTAGGCGCAGCGCAGCGTGCCGCCCTTCTCCCGCCTGCTGCGCCTGCTGATGCCGCGGGGGCTGCTCGGGCGCAGCCTGCTGATCATCCTGCTGCCGCTGCTGATCCTGCAGGGCGTCGCGCTGCAGGTCTTCTACGGCTCGCATCTCGACGTCATCTCGCGCCGCCTGGCCGGCGCCGTCGCCGGCGAGGTCAGCTTCGTCGTGGAGCTGATCCTGCGCGACCCCTCGGCGGAGAACCGCGCTGTCGTCTTCCGGGAGGCCGCCTGGCGCTTCGAGCTCGGCATGGCCTTCGAGGACGGCGCCTCGCTCGGCCCCACGCCGGGCCGCGCCGCGTCGCTGCCGCTCCTGCCGCTCGAGGAGGATCTGCAGAGCGCGCTGGTCGAGCGCATCGGCCGGCCGTTCGACGCGGACTGGACCTCCGACCCGCGCAGCGTGATCATCCGCATCCAGCTGCCGGGCGGCGTGCTGCATGTCGAGGCGCCGCGCAAGCGGCTGTTCAGCGGCACGCTTTATCTGTTCATGATCTGGCTGGTCGGCTCCTCCGCGCTGCTCTTCCTCGTCGCGGCGCTGTTCATGAAGAACCAGGTGCGCGCGATCCGGCGCCTGGCGGGCGCGGCGGAGGCCTTCGGCCTTGGCCGTGACATCGGCCCGATGAAGCCGGAGGGGGCCGCCGAGGTCCGCCAGGCCGCAGTCGCCTTCAACCGCATGCAGGAACGCATCCGGCGCTTCGTCGGCCAGCGCACCGAGATGCTGGCCGGCATCAGCCACGACCTCCGCACGCCGCTGACGCGCATGCGGCTCGGCCTCGCGGTGCTGCCGCGGACGGAGGAGGAGGAGGCCGACATCTCGGCGCTGACGGAGGATGTCGAGGAGATGGAGCGGATGATCGCCGCCTACCTCGCCTTCGCCCGCGGCGAGGTGGCGGAGCAGCCGCGCCCGGCGGACCTCGCCGCCATCGTGCGCGACGTCGCGCAGAAGGCCCGGCGCGACGGCGCCGAGGTCGTGGTGGAGGCGCCGGAGGCGCTGGTGCTGCCGCTGCGCCCGGATGCGCTGCGGCGCTGCCTGGCGAACCTGCTGGACAATGCGCGCAAGCATGCCAGGCGGATCGCGGTCGCGGTGACGGAGCAGCCGCGCGACGAGCCCGCGCCGACGGGACGGCCGGGCTGGGCGCAGGTCACGGTGGACGACGACGGACCCGGCATCGCGTCCGACCAGCGCGAGGAGGCCTTCCGCCCCTTCGCGACCTTCAGTGCCGGCGGGACCGGGCTCGGGCTCGCCATCGCGCGCGACATCGTGCGCGCGCATGGCGGCGACATCGTGCTGGAGGAAAGCCCCCTGGGTGGCCTGCGCGCGCGGGTCCGCCTGCCGGTCTGAAGGCGCCCGGTTTTCCGTTGCGCCCCGGCATCGCGCGCGCGTAACATCAGCCGATCACACCGCCCGTGCGCCCATGCGACGGCCCGCCCTTCCGGCGGGCCGTCGGCGTTTCGGGGCGGGGTGCGCTTTTGTCCGAAGGCGGCGCTGCCAAAGCGGTAAAACGTTAAAAGGCTAAAACGCTAAAATCCGCGTCTCCTACCCCAGCCGCGCCGCCAGCCATGGCGAGAGCCCCACCGTCTCCACGGCCTGGTGCGGCACGAGCCCTGCCGGACCCTGTCGCAGCGCGGCGATCGCGGCGCGCACCCCGGCCTCGACCGAGCAGATCACCGGGACCGGGACCCGGTCCTTCAGCCGCGCCGCAAGCCCGACCAGGCCCGCGCCGCCGAGGATCACCGCGCCGGCGCCGTCGTGTTCCGCGCTGGCGCGGCACGCCTCCGCCAGGATCGCCAGCGCAGCGTTGGGATCGCGCGCGATCTCGCCGCCCGAGGGCGCGACGGTGCGCACGCCGGCCAGGCCCGCATAGCCGCGGGCGGCGTGGAACTCCTCCAGCATCGGCTTCCAGGCGGCGCCGCCCGTCACCACGCCGAAGCGCGGGGCGATGCGAAGCGCCTCCTGCGCTGCAGCGTCGGCGAGGCCCAGCACCGGCACGGCCGCGATCTCGCGGATCGCATCGAGGCCGGGGTCGCCGTAGCAGCCGATCAGCACGGCATCCATGCCCGCGCCCTGCTCGACATAGGCGTCGAGCGCCGCGTGCTGCGCGATGGCCGAGGCCGCGCGGGAGGCGATGTAGCGCGCGCCGAAGCGCGCCGTGGCGCCGACGAAGGTGACGCTCGCCGGAGCCATGGCCTGGGCGACCGAGACCAGGCGGTCCGTGATGGCGGCGGTGGTGTTGGCATTGAGCAGCAGGATGCGCATGCCGGGCTTGTTCGCCCCTGGCGCGATCCCGCGCAACCCTCGATCCGTCATCGCATGGGGCGGGGCTGACGCGGAGCGCGAAGCGTCGCAGGATGCGCCGACGCCTCGAGGAGGAACGGGATGAAGACGCGCGCGGCGGTGGCCTGGGCGGCGGGGAAGCCGCTGGACGTGACGACGGTGGACATCGAGGGCCCGAAGGCCGGCGAGGTGCTGGTCGAGGTGAAGGCCACGGGCCTCTGCCACACCGACCTCTACACGCTGTCGGGCGCGGATCCCGAAGGACTGTTCCCCGCCATCCTGGGCCATGAGGGCGCGGGCATCGTGCGCGAGGTCGGCGCGGGCGTGACCAGCGTGAAGCCGGGCGACCATGTCATCCCGCTCTACACGCCGGAATGCCGGCAGTGCAAAACCTGCCTGTCGCGGCGGTCGAACCTCTGCACCGCGATCCGCGCGACGCAGGGCAAGGGCGTGATGCCGGATGGCACATCGCGCTTTTCCTGCGATGGCGGGCAAGTCATGCACTACATGGGCTGCTCGACCTTCGCGAACTTCACGGTGCTGCCGGAGATCGCGGTCGCCAAGGTGCGGGAGGACGCGCCCTTTGAGAAGATCTGCTACATCGGCTGCGGGGTGACGACCGGCATCGGCGCCGTGATCAACACGGCGAAGGTCTGGCCGGGCGCCAATGTCGCGGTCTTCGGCCTCGGCGGCATCGGGCTTAACGTGATCCAGGGCGCGCGCATGGTCGGCGCCGACAGGATCATCGGGGTGGACATCAACCCCGCGCGCGAGGAGATGGCGCGCAAATTCGGCATGACGCATTTCGTCAACCCGAAGGAGGTGGGCGACGACAAGGTCGTGCAGGCCATCGTGGACCTGACGGGCGGCGGGGCGGATTTCAGCTTCGAATGCGTGGGCAACGTCAAGCTAATGCGCCAGGCTCTGGAATGCTGCCACCGCGGCTGGGGCGAGAGCATCATCATCGGGGTCGCCGGCGCCGGGCAGGAGATCGCGACACGTCCCTTCCAGCTCGTCACCGGCCGCGTCTGGAAGGGCACCGCCTTTGGCGGCGCCCGCGGGCGCACCGACGTACCGAAGATCGTGGACTGGTACATGGAAGGGAAGATCGACATCGACAGCCTGATCACCCATGTGATGCCGCTCGATCGGATCAACCATGGCTTCGAACTGATGGAGCGTGGCGAGTCCATCCGCTCCGTCGTGGTGTATTGAAGGAGTTCAGAACGATGCAGAACGAGGAACAGGTCTGGCGCCTGGTGGAGGAGAAGCGCGACGACTTCGTGGCGCTGTCCGACCGCGTCTGGGGGATGCCGGAGCTCTGCTACGATGAGCACCGCTCCGCCGAGGAGCACCGGCAGATGCTGGAGCGCGAGGGCTTTCGCGTCACCACCAACGTGGCGGGCATCCCGACGGCGCTGATGGGCGAGGCCGGAGAGGAAGGTCCGGTCATCGCCATCCTCGGCGAATACGACGCGCTGCCCGGCCTGTCGCAGGAAGCCGGCGTCGCGGAGCCGAAGCCGGTGCCGGGCGAGACGCGCGGGCATGGCTGCGGCCACAACCTGCTGGGTTCCGGCGCGATGCTGGCCGCCGCGGCGGTGAAGGACTGGCTGAACGCGAACGGTATGAAGGGCCGCGTGCGCTACTACGGCTGCCCGGCCGAGGAAGGCGGCGCCGCCAAGGGCTTCATGGTCCGCAGCGGCGCCTTCGACGACGTTGACATCGCGATCTCCTGGCATCCCGCCTGCTTCGCTGGCGTGAACGAGCCGCGGAGCCTGGCCAACACGCGCATCGACTTCACCTTCCATGGCCGGTCCAGCCATGCGGCCGCGGCGCCGCATCTCGGGCGGTCGGCGCTGGATGCGGTGGAGCTGATGAATGTCGGCGTGAACTACATGCGCGAGCACATGCCCTCCGACGCGCGTATCCACTACGCCTATCTCGACGCCGGCGGGATCGCGCCGAACGTCGTTCAGGGCCGCGCCAAGGTCCGCTACCTCATCCGCGCGCGGAACCTCGAGGAGCTGCGGCCGCTGGTGGCGCGCGTGCGCAAGATCGCGGACGGCGCGGCGCTGATGACCGAGACGACGGTCGAGACGCAGGTCGTCTCGGCCGTGTCGGACCTGCTGGGCAACACGCCTCTGGAGGCGCTGCTGCACAAGAACCTCGAGCGCCTGGGCCCGCCGCCCTTCACGCCGGAGGACCACGCTTTCGCGAAGGAGATCCAGAAGACGCTGCGCGAGGAGGACATCGTCGCGGCCTATCGGCGCCAGGGCATGCCGGTCGACATGAACAAGGCGCTGACGACCGAGATCGTGCCGGTGGAGGCGCAGGGCGCGGGCATGATCGGATCCACCGATGTCGGCGACGTCTCGTGGAAGGTGCCTACGGTGCAGGCGCGTGGCGCCACCTGGCCGATCGGCACGCCCGCGCATAGCTGGCAGGTCGTCGCCGTCGGCAAGAGCAACCTGGCTCATACCGGCATGGTGCATGTGGCGAAGGCGATGGCTGGGACGGCGATCGACGCGCTGCAGAACCCCGACCTGATCGCGAAGGCGAAGGAGGACCACCGCAAGCGCACGGGCGGCAAGCCCTATGAGAGCCCGCTGCCCGCGGATGCGAAGCCGGCGTTGGGGATGTCGCTGGCGGAGTAGGCCTGACCCCTCCCCCGCTCTTGCATTCCCTCGCCCGCTTGCGGGGGAGGGAGGCGCTGATGCGGGGTCGGTGACAGCCCTACTGCATCGCCCCCGGGCCGGGCACCGCGCCCGGGGGACACTTGCCCAGGATGATCATCCCGAGCGCCTCGTCCTTCGTGATGTCGGCGACCTTCGCCGTGCCCACGAGCTTCCCGTTCTTCATCACGCTGATGCGGTCCGCGAGGTCGAAGACGTCGTGGATGTCATGGCTGATGAGGAAGATCCCGATCCCCTGCGCCTTCAGCTGCTTCACCAACTCGCCGACCTGCCGCGTCTCCGCCGGACCGAGCGCCGCCGTCGGCTCGTCCATGATCAGGATGCGCGCGTCGAAATGGATGGCGCGCGCGATCGCGACGGATTGGCGCTGGCCGCCGGACAGCGCGCGCACGGGTTCCTTGAAGCGGCGGAAATGCGGGTTGAGCCGGCCCATGACCTGGCGCGTCGCCGCCTCCATCGCGGCGTCGTCCAGCGTGCCCCAGCGCGTCAGGATCTCTCGCCCGAGGAAGATGTTCGCGGCCGCGTCGAGATTGTCGGCCAGCGCCAGCGTCTGGTAGATCGTCTCGATGCCGTAGCGTCGGGCATCGCGTGGCGAGTGGATCTGCGCGGGCTCGCCGCGCACGTCGATCTCGCCCTGATCCGCGCGGTAGGCGCCCGACAGCACCTTGATCAGCGTGGACTTGCCGGCGCCGTTATGGCCGAGCAGGCCGACCACCTCGCCCTCGTGCAGGTCGACGCTGGCGCCGTCCACGGCCTTGATGCCGCCGAAGGACAGGTGGATGTCCCTCATCTCGACCAGCGGGGCCGTCACTTGACGCGCCTCCGGTAGACCGTGTCGAGCCAGACCGCGAGCACCAGCACCAGGCCCACCACGATGTTCTGCATCGGCGCATCAACGCCAAGCAGCACCATGCCGGACTGGAGCGACTGCATGACCAGCGCGCCGAGCATCGCGCCCGCGATCGTCCCCGCCCCGCCGGCGAGCGAGGTGCCGCCGATCACGGCCGCGGCGATGACATAGAGCTCGTCCAGCGAGCCCGCCGCGTTCGTCGCGGCGTTCAGCCGCGCGGTGGAGATGCAGGCGGCGATGCCGCAAAGCGCGCCCATCAGACCGAAGACCAGCATGATGGTGCGCCGCGTGTTGATGCCGCCGAGCTCCGCAGCCTCGGGGTTGCCGCCGATCGCGAAGACCGCGCGGCCGAAGCGCGTGCGCGTCGTCAGCACCGTGATCGCAATGCCGACGCCGATCGCGACCAGCACGGGGATCGCCAGGCCATGCGCGATGAAGGTGCCGGGCACCCAGCTGCCGCCCGCGGCTTCGACCATGCGGCGCGCGATGCCGACCGGCAGCGGGTAGCTGTTCGCCACCATCACCGCGCCCAGCACCGCGCCGACGGCGAGCACCATCACCACCGCCTCGGCCCAGACAGGTCGCACGGGGAAGCCGAAGCCGAGCCGCCTGCGCCGCGCCAGCAGCAGCGCCACCGCGATCGCCGCGGCCGCGACGCCGCCGATGATCCAGGACGCCGTCGCGCCGATCGCGCCTTCGACCCCGCCGCCCAGCATGCGGAAGCGCCCGTCCATCGGGGCCACGGTCTGGCCCTGCGTCACCCACCAGGCCGCCCCGCGCCAGACCAGCAGCCCACCCAGCGTGACGATGAAGGAAGGAATGGACAGCCAGGCGATCAGCGCGCCCTGGAACAGCCCGATCGCGCCACCGATGACGATCGCGGCGATCACCGCGATGACCCAGGTCAGCGGGTTCTCGAGCCCGACGATGTCGGGCAGCACGCGCGCCTGCAGCACGCCGATCAGCATCCCCGTCACGCCGAGGATCGCGCCGACCGACAGATCGATGTTGCGCGTGACGATGACCAGCACCATGCCACACGCCATGACGGCGACCGAGGCCGTCTGGACCGACAGGTTCCAGAGGTTGCGCGGCGTCAGGAACGCCCCGCCTGACAGCAGGTCGAAGCCGACCCAGATCGCGACCAGCGCGGCCAGCATGCCGATCAGGCGCGGATCGACCTCAAGCGCGCGCATCGCGTCGGAGACGCGGGGCCTGCCGGGCCCCGCGCCCGAGGTCTCGCCGAAGCCGCGCTGGGCGGTCGCGCCCGCGGCGCGCGGGGCGTGGTCGCTCAAGAGCAGGCCGGCACGCGGCCGGCTGGGACACCCTGGCAGACCGCGTCACGCGTCGCCCAGCCGCCCTGAATGACGAGCTGCAGGTTCTCCCGCGTGATGGGCTGCGGGCGGAGGAACAGCGCGGTCATGTTGGCGCGCGACGGGCCCTGGTTCCACTGCACGGATCCCGGCACCTCGTTCAGCCGGGCCCCGCCGGCGAGGCGCAGCGCGATCTCGGCGGCGTTCTTGCCGAGCTCGCGCGCGTCCTTCCAGATCGTCACGGTCTGCGTGCCCTGCGCGATGCGGTTCAGCGCGGCGCGGTCGGCGTCCTGGCCGGAGACCGGAACGCTGCCCGCCATGCCCTGCGCCGCCAGCGCCGCGATCGCCCCGCCCGCGGTGCCGTCGTTCGCGGCGATCACGGCGTCCACCCGGTTGTTGTTGCGGGTCAGGATCTGCTCCATGTTCCGCTGAGCATTGGCGGGCAGCCAGCCATCGGTGAAGGCCTCGCCGACGTTGCGGATGCGCCCCGCGTCGATGGCGGGCTTCAGCACCTCCATGCTGCCCTGGTACAGGAAGCCCGCATTCGGATCGGCGCTGCTGCCCTTGATGAAGGCGTAGCTGCCCTCGGGCTTCGCGGCCTGCACGGCGCGGGCCATCATGCGGCCGACCTCGATGTTGTCGAAGGTCAGGTAGAAGGCGCGCGGATCCTCGATCAGCCGGTCATAGCCGACGACGGCGACACCCTCGTTCAGCGCCTTGTCCACGGCAGGGCGGACAGCCTGCGCATCCTGCGCGAGGACGATGATGGCCTTCACGCCGCGCGACAACAGGCTCTCGATGTCGGCGAGCTGCTTCGTCGGATTGGACTGCGCATCGGCCGAGACATAGGTCGCGCCGGCGGCGCGGAGCGTGGCCTGGATCGCGGCCTCGTCGGTCTTCCAGCGCTCCTCCTGGAAGTTCGACCAGGAGACGCCGACGGAGGTGCCGCGCTGCGCGCGCGCCAGGCCCGGCATGGCGAGGAACGGCAGGCCGGCGCCGGCCGCAAGCAGATGACGACGATTCATGGCTGACAGCTCCACCCCAGGGCCGTGCGGCGTTGCGATGCCGCTTCGACCCAATTGGATGGGATGGCTCAGCGCGCCGTCAAGCTCAACTTATCCGGGTATGGTCACGCGTCGCGGCGCAGCGACTGGTCGGCGCCCATGCGCCCCTCCAGCCACCGCACCGCGGCCGAGATCAGCAGGATCAGCACGAGGTATTCCAGGATGAGGATCGTGTAGAGCTCGAGCGGGCGGAAGACCGTGACGACGAGCTCGTTCGCCTTCCGCGTCAGCTCCTGATAGCCGATGACGCTTGCGAGGCTGCTCATCTTCACGACGTAGATGAACTGGTTGGCGATGGGCGGCAGCACGCGGCGGATCGCCTGGGGCAGGATGACGAAGCGCATGCGATGCCAGGGATGCAGCCCGAGCGCCATCGCGGCCTCGCGCTGGCCGCGTTCGACGGACTGGATGCCGGCGCGGAAGATCTCGGCTTCGAAGGCGGAGTCGCACAGCGCGATGGCGAGCATCGCCGCGACGAAGACGTCGAGCCGGATGTCGAGCACCACCGGCAGCCCATAGAAGACCCAGAGGATCATCACCAGGATCGGGATGGCGCGGAACAGCTCGACATAGACGCGGTTGACGAGCCGCAGCGGCCGCGTCTTCGCCATGCCGAGCAAGGCGACGGCAAACCCGAGCACGAGCGACAACGCCATCGTCGCGAAGGACAGCGACACCGTCGCCCAGAAGCCCGACAGCATGAACAGCAGGTTGGCCTGGCCACGCGTGTCCGCGGGATTGACGACATGCCAGCCCCAATTGCCGCCGCATCCCGCGAGCAGCAGAGGCAGGGCCAGCAACAGGATTACTCGCAGCTGGCCCGTCATCACGCTCTCGCCTGTTGCACCGCAGCGACGAATGTCGCACGGTTCCGTGACCGCGCAAGCCGCATCATTTCCCCATGAGGAGACCGCCCGATGAACCGCCGTTCCCTCCCGGTTGCGGCCGCGGCCGCCGCGCTCGCCCTTCCGGCGCAGGCCCAGGCGCAGGCCGCCGCGGGCGGGAAGCTCGCCTCGATCCAGTCCTCCGGGCGCATCCGTTTCGGCACGACCGGCGACTTCAATCCGATGAGCTTCCGCGACCCCGCGAGCCGCGAATACCGCGGCCATCAGATCGAGGCCGCGCAGCAACTGGCGCGCGACATGAATGTCCGCGCCGAGTTCGTCGCGGCGGATTGGCGCACGCTGATCAACGGGCTGCAGGCCGACCAGTACGACCTGGTTTTCACGGGGACATCGATGTCCGTGCCGCGCGCGATGGCGGCGAGCTTCTCCATCCCCTGGGGCCGCAATGCCTTCGTCCCGCTGGTTCGCCGCCGTGACGCGAACAGGTTCGCGAACTGGGACGCGCTGAACCAGCGCAGCGTGTCGATCGGCGTGAACCTCGGCACGACGATGGAGACCTGGGTGCAGGGATCGCTCCCCGGCGCGACGCTTAGGCGGGTCGAAAGCCCGGCGCGCGACTGGCAGGAATTGCTGGGCGGGCGGGTGGACGCCACGATGTCGTCCCTGATCGAGGCGGCATTCCTGACGCGCGAATACCCGGACCTGGTCGCGATCTTCCAGAACACGCCGCGCAACCCGATCCCGATGGCCTTCCTCTCGCCGCTGAACGACGTGGTGTTCAAGAACTTCCTCGACGCCTGGATCACCATTCGCCTCGCCAGCGGCTTCTTCGACGAGATCAACCAGAAATGGGGCGTCACCCAGGCCTAGACGTGACGCGACGCTCCTTCGACACGGGCCGGCCCTGGGAGAAGTCATGCGGCTATAGCCGCGCCGTCCGCGTCGGCCCCTATGCCGAGACCGCGCTGTGCAGCCCCTGCGCCGATGACGGCACGGTGCTGCATCCCGGCGACGTCTATCGCCAGACGCTGGCCTGCCTCGACCTGATCCGCGCCTCGCTGGAGGCCGTGGGGATGGCGATGGATGACGTGGTGAAGACCCGCATCTACGTCGCCAATCCAGCGCATTGGGTGGAATCCGGCAGGGCGCATGGCGAGGTCTTCCGCGCGATCCGCCCGGCGCTTGGCTGGGTCTACATGACCGGCTTCTTCGCGCCGGGCATCACCGTGGAGGTGGAGGCGACGGCCTATCGCGCGGACTGATCGGGCGCGGCCTCGAAGGCGGCGAAGGCCTCCGCGACGTCCTGCGCGGCCGCATCCAGAAGCCGCTCGCCGTCCTCCGCGGTCGCCAGCGACGGGTCGCTGCCGATGGGCCCGTCCGGGAAGCGCGCGGCATGGCGTGCGGCATCCTCGTGCCGGTCGCCGCCGAGGTCGTGCAGCGGGTCGTGCGCCACCGCGCGCCAGGCCGGCCAGGCGTCCCGCGGGACGGCCAGAGCGGGATGCACCGTCATCGCGATCGCGACCTCGGACGGGGTTACGTGGAAGCCCTCGCGGTCGCCATACAGCTCGCGACGCAACGCGGCGAGCCGCGGCCCCTCCCACCAGGCCCGCAGCTTGGCGCTGACCGGCGCGGGGAAGCGCAGCCGGCCCAGCGAGACCTCGGCCATCACCTCCTGGATCGCGGCCTGCGCCGGCGCGGCATTGCCGCCATGGCCGGTCAGCAGCAGCACCCGCGTCAGCCCGCCCATCCCGAGGCTGACGATCGCATCGAAGAGCAGCGCCGACAGCGTGGAGGGCCGCAGGCTCACGCAGCCCGGTGCGCCGAGATGGAACTGCACCATCCCATAGGCCAGCGCCGGCGCGGCGATTCCGCCCACGCGCTCCGCCGCACGCTCGGCCACCGCGCCGGCGCAGATCGCATCCGTGCCGAGCGCGCCTGGCCCCGCATGCGGCTCCAGGCTGCCGAGCGGGAGGATCACGCCGCGGCGTCCGGACGCGATACGGGCCGCGACGGCATCGCGGCTCATCAGGTCGAGGCGCATGCCGCCATGCCAGCACGGCCGTAGCGCGGACGGCAATGCTTCCCTGTCGCGGCGTTCCGCGAGAGGATGCACGCAGGAGGGGTGCCCCATGGCCTATGCGACGGCACGGCAGATCGAACTCGGCGAGATCCCCGTGGTGGATATCGGCGCGCTCCTCGCAGGCGACCCCGCCGGCAGCGCCGCGGCCGGCCGCGCGATGCGCGAGGCCAGCGAGCGCATCGGCTTCTTCTACGTCTCCAACCACGGCGTGCCGCAATCCGCGATCGACGCGGCCTTCGGCGCCGCACGCGACTTCTTCGCGCTGCCGCAGGCACAAAAGGAAAAGGTAAAGGTCAATGGCCTTCACCGCGGATGGATCGGCCATGGCGGAGCGACGATGTTCAGCGGAGCCAAGGTGGATCTGAAGGAGAGCTTCGTCTGGGGTCTCGAGCTTCCGCCCGGCGATCCGGACGTCGCCGCGGGCACGCCGCTGATGGGGCCGAACAACTGGCCCGCCGGCATGCCGGCGCTGCGGCAGGCCGCCTATGGCTACTACGAGCACGTGCTGACGCTTGGACGTCGCGTGCTGCGCGGCCTCGCGCTGAGCCTGGGGCGTCCGGCCGAATTCTTCGACAGCCGCTTCGCCAGGCCGCTCGCGCGCGGGTCGCTGATCTGGTACCCGCCGCAGCCGCCCGAGCTGGGCCAGGACCAGTTCGGCGTCGCGCCGCACACCGATTATGGCGGGCTGACCTTCCTCTGCCAGGACATGACCGGCGGGCTGCAGGTGCTGAACGCCAGCGGGGAATGGGTCACGGCGCACCCGATCCCGGGCACCTTCGTCGTGAATGTCGGCGACCTCATGCATCGCTGGACCAATGACCGCTTCCGGTCCAACGCGCATCGCGTGGTCAACACCTCGGGCAGGGCGCGGCAATCCGTCGCGGTCTTTTTCGACCCGTCCTTCCACACCGTCGTGGACCCCCGCGACCTGCTGGACGATCCCGCGGAGGCCCGGCACCCTCCCGTCACCTGCGGCGAATGGATCGTCGGGCGCTTCGACAAGGCATTCAAGTACCGCGCGGGCGAGCCGGACGCGCGCGGCTGAGGCGAGGACGGACCCCGCGCGCGGCGGCGCCATCGCCAGGCCGCGCCGGACATCGCGCCCTGCAACGGCGCCTGGTATCGAGGATCGCCTGAATGGACCGCGACAGCCGGAACCCCGCCTGGATCCGCCTGGTGCCCTATGCCGAGAGCGAGGGCTACCTGAGAAGCCTCTATGACCGCGTGAAGGGCCCGGGCGGGCAGATCGACAACGTCATGCGCGCGCACAGCCTGCGGCCGCACACGATGGAAGGCCACAGCGCGCTCTACAAGGCCGTGCTGCACCACGCCGGCAACGGGATGCCGGTGTGGTTCCTGGAATGCCTCGGGATCTACACCAGCCTGTCGAATGCCTGCGGCTATTCCGTCGCGCATCACTTCGCCGGCCTGTCGCGGCTTCTGCAGGACGATGCCCGCGCGCAGGCCATCTACAAGGCGCTGGCCGCCGCGCAGCCCGAGCGCGCCTTCCAGGGCAAGGAACTCGCGCTGCTGCGCCATGTCCGCAAGCTGACGCTGGAGCCACAGAAGATGGAGCAGGCCGACATCGCCGCGCTGCGCGAGGCCGGCGCCGATGACGGCGAGATCCTGGAGGCCAACCAAGTCTGCGCGTATTTCAACTACTCCAACCGCCTCCTGAACGGGCTGGGCGTCACGACGGAGGGCGACGTGCTGGGGACTTCGCCGCCGAACACAGACAGCCTGCAGGACTGGGAGCACCACTGAGAACAGGCGTGCCGCCCGCGCGTTGCGAACGGCATGGAGCAGGATCCCGGGGCGCGTTGGATGGCGCTGATGCGGCGCGGCGCATGGGACGAGGCCTGGGCCCTGTCGGACGAGGCACTCGGCCCGCGTGACTGGACGCTGCCGCGGCATCTTCAGGCCGTGTGGGACGGCTCGCCGCTGGCGGGGCGGCGCGTGCTGGTGCGCTGCTATCACGGGCTCGGCGACACCATCCAGTTCATCCGCCTCGTCGCGCCGCTGCAAGCCATCGCGAAGGATGTCACGGTCTGGGCGCAGCCCGCGTTGATCCCGCTCCTGGCCACGATGCGGAAGGCGCCGCGCCTGCTGCCGCTGCACGACGGCACACCGGAAGCCGAGTACGACGTGGACATCGAGCTCATGGAGCTGGCCCACGCGCTGCGCATCACGCCGACGACGCTGCCGTCGCGCGTGCCCTACCTGCATCCGCCCGCGCCGCCGGCGCGCGACAAGGACGCGCTGGAAGTAGGGCTGGTATGGCGGGCCGGCGATTGGGGCATTCGTCGCTCGATCCCCTTCGACCTGCTGCGGCCGCTCGCCGGCATTCCCGGCGTCCGGTTCAACATCCTGCAGCGCGGGCCGGGCGTGGAGGAGTGCGCGCCCGGCGTCGGCGTTCCGTCCGGCAGCGACGATCCGCTGGCGGCGGCGACATTGATGCGCGGCCTCGACCTCGTCGTCAGCATCGACAGCTTTCCCGCCCACCTTGCCGGCGCGCTCGGCGTGCCGGTGCTGCTGCTGCTCACGGAGCCCGCGGATTGGCGCTGGATGGAGGGCCGCGACGACAGCCCGTGGTACCCGACGATGCGCCTGCTGCGGCAGGAGCGGCCGGGCGACTGGTCGGTGCCCCTGGCCGCGCTGCGCGCCATCCTGGAGCGAGGCGGCTAGCCCCGCATTGCCCTGACTGTGGTCAGGGCAATGCGGGTCCAGCTTTCTCCGGCCCGGCGATTCACGCTCTTCGTATGCCGCCTACGGCGTGCACACTCAGAGCGATCGCGGGCTAGAGCCGCATCTCCTCCATAGCCGCGCGGTCGCGACGGCGCGTCATGGCGGTGCGGAGATGCGCCTCCAGCGCCGCGGCCCGGTGCGCCGCGGTGTGGGCGCGCAGCACGCGGCGACGCGCAGCGGTGGCGATGCGGCGGCGGCGTTCCCCGCCGGGGTCGTCGAGGGCGGCCAGCACCTCCTCCGCCGTCCGCGCCAGCAGGATCTCGCGATCGGGCACGAACAGGGAGGAAAGCCCGGGCCAGATGTCGGAGATCACCGGCGTTCCGCAGGACGCGGCCTCGAACAGCCGCACGCTCGGGCTCCAGCCCGCGCGCACCATGTCGGCACGCGTCACGTTCAGCGTGAAGCGCGATGCCGCGTAGAAGGCGGGATGGCCGGTCGGCGGCACATGCTCGATCCGCTCGACATTGGCCGGCCACTCGATGCCGGCGGGATATTGCGCACCGGCCACGACGAAGCGCAGACCCGGCGCGCGCCGCGCGGGTTCGATCAGCAGGCGCTCCAGCACGGGCTGCCGATCGGCGCTCCAGGTGCCGAGATAGGACAGGTCCCAGCGCGTCGCGCGGCGCATCGGCTGATAGGCGGCCGCGTCCACCGAGCAGTACAGGACCCGCGCCGCCCGCGCGCCATAGCGTCGTTCCAGCAGCGACAGCGTCGGCCCGCCGGTAAAGGAGAGGTAGAGGTCGTAGCCCGGGATCAGCGCCGGCGAGACGTATTCGTGGTCGCCGCGCGCCAGCTTCGCGAGCGTCACCGGCGTGTCGATGTCGTAGAAAGCCGTCACGCCTTCCGCCATCCGCTGCACCAGCCGCCCGACCGCGACGCCGTCAGGCACGTAGGAGCCGACGATCACCGCATCCGCGCCCGCGATCTCCCGTTTCCAGTCGGCAAGCCCGTCGAGGTCGCGGTAGAGCGCGAAGCGGCAGAAGCTGGGCTGCGGCAGGTCGCGGTTGGCGGCGTACCACGGCACGTCGCGCTCAAGGAACAGCACGTCGTGTCCGCGCGCGGCGAAAGCGCCGAGCAACGCGCGCCAGGTCGTGGCGTGCCCGTTCCCCCAGGCCGAGGAAAGACTGAGCCCCAGGACGACGAGTTTCATGCCGGCTGGGCCTGGCGCATCGCGGCGTGCTCCCGCAGCAAAGCGTCCACCTGCGACGCACGGCGTGCATAGGTGTGACCCGCCAGGATGCGCGCCCGCGCGGCCTGCCCGATCGCCCTTGCGCGGCCGGGATCGAGCGCGGCGAGGTGGTCCGCGACATCCGCGCCGTCGCGCGCGACCAGCACCTCCTCGCCGTCATCGAGAAACAGGCCGAGACCTTCCCAGGCGTCGGTGATCAGGCAGGCGCCGGCGCCCGCGGCTTCGAAGACGCGGGTCGCGGGGGAGAAGCCGGTCGCGGCCATGCTGTCCCGCGCCACGTTCAGCACGGCCAGGGCGGAGGCGTTGAAGGCATTGTGGTCCGCCGTGCCGACATGGCCGAGGGCGCGGACATTGCCCGGCATCGCCTTGCCGTCCCACCCATTGCCGCCGAGCACGAAGCGATCGCCGGGCCGCAGCGCGGCGGCACGCAGGAAGAACTCCTCGACCCGCGCCTCCCGGTCCGGAAGGCGGTTGGCCAGGAAGTTCAGATCGCCCGCGAAGCGCGGATCGGGCGACACGGGATGGTGCGTCGTCGGATCCAGCGCGTTGTAGACCGGTACGCAACGCTGCGCGCCGAGCTCGCGATAGCCCGTCACCACCGGCGGCCCGCCGCCATAGGTCAGCACGAGGTCGAGGCCCGGCAGACCGCGCCGCAGCGGATGCGCCGCATCGCCCCGTATCTCCGCCAGCGTCGCAGGCGCGTCCACGTCCCAGAAGATGCGCAGCGCATCGGGCCGCGCGGCGCGCATCACGCCGTCCAGCAGCTCGTCGTCGAAGACGCCGACGCCGCTCGCCTTCACCACGACATCCGCGTCCGCGGCCTGGGCGATGGCGGCCCGCAGCCCCGCCACATCGGCGCGCCAGACCCGCACCTCGGCCCAGTCCGGCGGGTCCATGTCGCGGTGGCGCTGCCGGTCGAACGCGTCGGGTTCATGGAAGGTCGTGTGGTGGCCGAGCAGCGCGAGCTCCCGGATCAGGCCGCGGTAGTAGGTGGCTGCTCCGTTCCACCAGGCCGACAGCAGGCTCGATCCGTAGAAGGCGATCCTCATGCCGGCAGTTCCGCGGGGGCGCGCAGCCGCGCGAGGTGGCCCAGCAGCTCGCGCGCGCGATGCAGGCAGGTATGACGTGCGCGGATCGTCGAGAGGCCGCGGGCCGCCAGCGCGTGGCGCAGCGCCGCGTCGTCGCGCAGGGCGCGCAGGTGGCGCGTCGCCTCGGCGCCGTTGCGGGCAACGAGGAAATCCTCGCCCGGCGTGAACAGCCCCTCGCTGTCGCTCCAGGGCGCGGACAGCAGCGGAATGCCGCAGGCGAGCGACTCGAAGACGCGGATCGTCGGGATGCCCGGCAGCGCGCGCGTGTAATGCCGCCGCGGCACATGGACGGTCGCGATGTGCCGGGCGAAGATGCCGGGCGCCGCGCTGTTGGGCAGCCAGCCGCGATACTGCGCGCCGTAGCGCGCCAGCGTGGCCAGCGCCTCTGGCGGGTAGCGGACGCCATGAATGTCGAGCGCCAGCTCCGCGTCACGCGCAGGGCGCAGCAGGAATTCCTCGAGCTCCTCACCACGTTCGTCGTCGCCCCAGTTGCCGATCCAGACGAGCCCGTCGCGTGGCTGCGCGCCGCTCAGCGGACGGAACAGGCTTGTGTCTGCGGCTTCATGCCAGACCAGCGCGCGGTCCCCCCAGCCCCAGCGGCGGTAGACCTCGGCCAATGTGGCGCCGAAGGCGAGCACGGCGTCATAGCCATCGAGGTCGAAGGCGTGGATCGCCTGCGGGTCGCTGACGGCGCGGTGATGCGTGTCGTGGAACAGCAGCGTGAATGGCGCACCGCGCCGCCGCATCGCGCCGAGTTCCGCGACGAGCCAGGGCTCGCTCCATTCGTGCACGACGACGGCCTCGGCGTCCTGCACCAGCGCAGCGATGCCGTCGCGCGTCGCATAGCTGCGCCACCCCAAGTCCGGGAAGTCGCGCTGGAAGACGGCGAGGCCGCCCTTGCCGTGGTCGCGCATCAGATTCGCCAGGCTCCAGCCATCCTCGGGCTCGCAGGCCAGCGTCTCATGCCCCAGCGCCTGCAATTGGCGCAGCACACCGCGCAGGAAATGCGCGTTGCCATGATTCCAGCAGGAGCGCAGGGAGTGGGTGAACCAGACGATCCTCACGCGGCGCTCCTTCCTCCTCCCTGCGCGAGTAGTCGCGCATGGATCGCGGCCATGCCCGCTGCCATCGCCTCGGCGGTGTAGCGTTGGGACCGGTGCAGGGCGGCAACGCGCAGCAAGCTTCTTTGTTCCCGGTTCCGCGACAGCATGAAGATGGCGTCCGCGAAGGCGGCCGCGTCGCCCGGCCGCACGAAGACGGCCGCGCCGTCCCACAACTCCCGGAAGGTCGGGATATCGGACAGGACCAGCGCGCAGCCGGCCTGCGCCGCCTCCAGCACCGCGAGCCCGAAAGGCTCGTAGCGCGCCGCGGAGACGAAGATGGGTCCGCGCGCGAGCCAGGCCGCGATCGCCTGCGCGTCCAGCCCGCCGAGAAGCCGCAGATGCGGCAGCGCGACGACGCTGCCATGCGGCGCGCCCGTAGGGCCCGCGGCGAAGAACGGCAGGTCGAGCACCGCAGCCGCCGCGTCGAGCGTGGCCACGTCCTTCGCCTCGTCCCAGAGCCGGCCCGCGGTGAAGGCGAAGTGTCCGGCGCGCGCGGCCACGCCCGATGCGCGGCGACCGTTCCACACGACCTCGGGCAGCGCGAGGCCGTGCACGCGCGCAGTGGCCGCCGCGAAGGCGCGGCTAGGCGCCACCAGGGCGTCACAGCGCGCATAGCCTTGCTTGAGCAGTGCGTCGCGCCAGGCGAAGTCGTCCGGCAGCGCTCCCTGCCGCATTGCGTCCCACCAGGTCGCCAGGCAGGAATGGCAGACGCCGACGACAGGACAGGGGAAACGCGCCGCGGCGGCGAGCGCCGGGCTGTTGAGCTGAAGCAGGTCGGCACGAACACGGGACGCCAGCGCGGCCAGCGCCTCGCCGGCGCGCAGGATCGCGGAGGGTTCCTTTGCCAGCCAATCCAGCGGCCAGCCCGTCTCCACCAGCGTCAACCTGGGTATCGCTGCAGCCGCTTCGCGATGCCGCGCCTCCACACCCGTGCCCATGACCGCCAGGGTAGTGCGCGTGCCGAGCGGGACCAACGCTGCCGCGAGGTCCATCGCATAGGTCCAGACGCCGCCGACCGCATCCGCCGTCATCAGGAGATGACGGTCGGCCCTCATCCCAAGCAGGCCGTTTCCAGTTCAGACAGCGGCAGCGGCCGCTCCTCCTGGATGTCGCTGAAGGCGTCGAACTGCGCGAGATAATGCGCGTGCGCGCGTTCCCAGGCCTGGTCGTCCGGCTCGCCCCAGAGGCGCCGATAATCCGGCGAGGAGGGATAGGGATAGAGCGGCACGGGATCGTTCGCCCAGACGCCACCGGCCTGGAGCTGCTGGCGCCAGGCCGAGACCATGGCGGCGTCGTCGCCTTCGACGCGGATCAGATTGGCCTGCACGAAAGGCACGAAGCGCTGGGCGTGCAGCAGGCGCTGCGCGAGCTCGTCCGTGCCGATGCGGCAATCCTTGTCGAGGGCGGCGCGGCCTTCAGGCGTGAGGCTCTCGACCCCGGCCTCGATCGAGACGCAGCCCGCGCGGCCCAGCAGTTCCAGCATCTCCGGCTTCCAGAGGTCGATGCGCGTCTGGATGCCGAAGGACAGCCCCCGCCCGACCATCGCCTCCAGCAGGGCGCGGTTGGGCAGGAAGATCTCATCGATGAAGTAGAGATAGGTCGCACCCTGCGCACGCAGGCCGTCGATCTCCTCCAGCAGCGGAGCCAGGTCGCGGCGCCGGTAACGGTCGCGGAAGTCGATCTTGGCGCAGAAGCTGCAGTGATAGGGGCACCCGCGCGACGCCTCGACCTCCGCGCCGGGCCCGAGCGGGGGCGCGTCGAAGCGGTGGTGGTGATGCGCGTGGCGCGCCACCCACTCGTCCGGCCAGCGCAGCGCCGGCAGGTCGGTGAAGCGGGTGGCCGCGGGCTCGCCGGTCACGCGGATGCCGCCGTCGAGGAAGGCGACGGAGGGAACGCGCGCGAGGTCCCCGGCGCCGGCGAGCGTGACGATCACCTCCTCGCATTCGCCACGCACGACGACGTCGCAGCCGAGCTTGCGCAGCGTCGCGCCGGGCGTCGCGGAACCATGCGGGCCGACGGCGACCGTCCGCCCGCCGCGCCTGCCGAGCGCGTCCAGGAATTCGCGGGGGATGCGCAGTTCCGGCGGCGCGCAGCGCCAGAACAGGTAAGTCGGCGCCGTGGTGACGACCGTCATCGCCGGGGCGAAATCGGCGACGGCGTCGGCGGTCTGCTCCTGCGACATGCCCTGCAGCGGCGCATCCAGCAGGAGCACCTCGTGTCCCGCGCGTTCCAGCAGCACGCGGGACGCACCGAGCTCCAGCGGGAGATGCGGCGCGCGGCATCCGAAATAGATGCTGCCCGAGAAGTCCCAGGCCGGGTTGACGAGCGCGATCCTCAACGCAGCGCCTCCTCCAGCTTGCGCGCGCCGATCCCTTCCTCGGCCAGCCATTCCGCGAGGTGCCGGATGCCGATCTTCCAGGGCACCGGTTCCGGCAGGCTCAAGGCGCTGCGGATCGCGCGCGCATCCGCGACGAACCAGCGCTGGTCGCCGGCGCGCGCCGGGCCGTATTCCACGCCGACCGGCCGGCCGGTGATCTCTCCGATCGCCTCCAGCAGCTGCACGAGGCTGACGGCGTTGGCCGGCCCGCCGCCGAGGTTGAAGGCCCGGCCGGCCACCCGGTCCATGTTCCGCCAGGCGCCGATCCAGGCCGCGACAGCATCGTCTACATGCAGGATGTCGCGGACCTGCGCGCCGTCACCGTAGAGCGTGACGCGCTCGTCGCGCAGGGCGCGGATCAGGAAATGCGCGACCCAGCCCTGGTCTTCGGTCCCCATCTGGCGCGGTCCGTAGATGCAGCTCATCCGCAGCACCGCTGCGGGCATGCCGTAGCTGCGCGCGAAGTCCAGCACGTACTGGTCGGCCGCGCCCTTGGAACACCCGTAGGGTGTGTGGAAGTCGAGCGGCCGGTCCTCCGCCACACCTAGGCGGCGCAGGCCGATCGCCTCCGGCAGCCAGGCGTCCCCATCGTGTCGCAATGCGACATCGCCGAGGTCGCCATAGACCTTGTTGGTGCTGGCAAAGACCAGGGGACAGGGCGGGCCCGGCCGGCGGCGCAGCAAGTCCAGAAGCTGGAAGGTGCCCTGCAGGTTGACCGCGAAATCCTCTGCTGGCTCGACGAGGCTGGTCGTCACCGCGACCTGGGCAGCCAGGTGGAACACGCCATCCACGTCGCGCAGCGCTGCGTCCAGCGCCGACCCGTCGCGGATATCGCCTATCGCCGCGTGGATGCGCTTCGGATGGCGGCCCCGCAGCCAGGACAGGTTGCGCGACACGCCAGGGCGTCGCAGCGCGTCGAAGACGACCACGTCATGCCCGGCCTGGGCCAGCCTGTCCGACAGATTCGCACCGATGAAGCCGGCGCCACCGGTGACCAGCAGCCGGCTCACGCCACCAGGCCCCGTGCTTCAAGTTCGCGCCGCGCCTGGTGGACGCGGTCTTCCGCCTGCTGTCGCGCCACCCAATGCGCCAGCTCCGCCAGTCCGTCGCGGAAGTCGCGCTGCGCGACGTAGCCGAGGCGCGCCCGCGCGAGCGACAGGTCCGGCACGCAATGCCGGATGTCGCCGGCACGCGCCTTGTCCGCGATCTCCGGCGCGATGCCACGGCGTTCCATCGCCTCGGCCAGCAACAGCGCGACCTCGGCGACCGTGCGCTCCTCTCCACTGCCGATGTTGAAGACGCCGCCCGCGGCCTCCGGTCGTTCGAGCGCAAGCAGGAAGGCGCGCGCGACGTCCTCGACATGGACGAAGTCGCGGCGCTGGCGCCCGTCCTCGAAGATGACCGGCGGCTGGCCGTTCTGCAGGCGGGCCGCGAAGATCGCCAGCACGCCGGTATAAGGGTTGGACAGCGCCTGACCTGGCCCGTAGGCGTTCCACAGGCGCAGCGCGACGCCTTCCATGCCGTAGGCCGGCGCCAGCGTCAGCGTCAGCCGTTCCTGCGCGTATTTCGTGATGGCGTAGACCGACGCCAGCGCGGGCCGCTTCGTCTCCGGCGTCGGCACCGGCACCAGCGGGCGGCCCTGCGCGTCCAGCGGATCCCAGGGCTCGCCGGACGCGCGCGGCTTACGCGTGACGGACTCGTGCAGTGCGCCATCGGCGTCGCGGTACAGCCCTTCGCCGTAGACGCTCATCGACGACGCGACCACGACGCGCGCCACGGGCTTCTCGATCAACGCCTGGAACAGCACCGCGGTGCCCTGGTCGTTGACCGAGACGTAGCGGTCGACGGCATACATGCTCTGCCCGACGCCGACCTCGGCGGCGAGGTGCACCACCTTGTCCACCCCGACAAGCGCGCGCCTCAGCATTGCGATGTCGCGTATGTCGCCAATGACGAGTTCCGCATCCGCGGGAAGCCCGCGCGCGCGCGACGCGTCGCCGTGCACCTGCTCGATCAGGCTGTCCAGCACGCGCACGCGATGGCCGCGCCGCAGCAGCAGCCTGGCGAGATGACAGCCGATGAAACCCGCCCCACCGGTGATGAGAATCCGATCGGCCACGCGCTGCCCTCCGTTGCGTACGACGCGGCGGCAAGCGCCAGCGACCGTGATTCGGAACGCAACGGCGCGAATGCGGTGCAGCACGTAGGCGTCACAATGCGGTGTCCGGTGCAAAGGGGTGACGGCGCGACGGAACGCTTGCGCGCATGAGGGGTTTCGGCGTCGCAACGCGGCGGGAACGGAGGGCGGTGCGTGGCAGGCGGCACGGTGAGGGTCGGCATCGCCGGCGTGGGTAATTGCGCGTCGTCCTTCGTGCAGGGGCTGGTCCGCTACCGTGATGCGCAGTCACCCGAGCCCGGCTTGCCGCATCCCGATCTCGGCGGCTACCGCGTGGGCGACATCGAAGTGGTGAGCGCCTTCGACGTCGCCGCCGGCAAGGTCGGACGCGACATCGCGGAAGCCATCGGTGCCGATCCCAACAACACGCTGCGCTTCGCGGAAGTGCCCGCGACCGGCGTAACGGTGCGCCGCGGCCCGACGCTGGACGGCCTCGGCCGCTACCTCGCCGATGAGATCGAGGAGGATGCCACGCCGCCCTGCGACGTGGCCGACGTCCTGCGCCGGAGCGGCACCGAGATCCTGGTTTCCTGGCTTCCCGTGGGCTCGCAGCGGGCGACGGAGCACTACGCCGAAGCCGCGCTTGCTGCCGGCTGCGCCTTCGTCAACTGCATACCGGTCTTCATTGCCTCCGACCCCGCCTGGCGCAAGCGCTTCGAGGAACGCGCATTGCCGCTGATCGGCGACGACATCAAGAGCCAGCTCGGCGCCACTATCCTGCACCGCGCGCTCGCTCATCTATTCCGTGAGCGAGGCGTGCGGCTGGACCGCACCTATCAGCTTAACTTTGGCGGCAACACCGACTTCCTCAACATGCTGGAGCGCGAGCGGCTGACGTCGAAGAAGATCTCCAAGACCCGTGCGGTGACGAGCCAGATGGATGTCGTGCCGCGCGAATCCGACGTGCATGTCGGCCCGAGCGACTTCGTGCCGTGGCTGGACGACCGCAAATGGGCCTACATCCGGATGGAGGGCACGAGCTTCGGCGGGGCGCCGCTGAACGTGGAAGTGAAGCTCGAGGTCTGGGACAGTCCCAATTCCGCGGGCATCGTGATGGATGCGGTTCGCTGCGCCAAGGTTGCGCGCGACCGCGGCATCGGCGGCGCGCTGGACGCGCCCTCCGCCTGGTTCATGAAGTCGCCGCCGCGTCAGATGACGGACCATGACGCGCATGAGGCGACGCAGCGCTTCGTGGCGGGCACGGCATGATCCTGCTGTTGGCACGGCATGCCGCGCATCGGGGCGCCGGCCAAGTGCTGAGCGGTCGTACGGACGAGACAGGGCTGACCGAGGTCGGGCGGGCGCAAGCCGCGGCGCTGACTGCGCGACTTCTGGCGCGCCCGCCATCCATGCTGGTGGCGAGCCCGCGTCGGCGCGCGCGCGAAACCGCGGCAATCGTCGCGACTAGCCTGAAGCGGCCGGTGGACGTCGCCGATGCGCTTGACGAGCTGGACTATGGCGAATGGACGGGACGCGAGATCGCGTCTCTCGCCGCCGAGCCTGCCTGGCGCTGCTGGAACGAGCAGCGCGGCGTTGGCCGCCCGCCCGGCGGGGAGGCGATGCACGAGGCGCAGTCCCGCATCCTGCGCTGGATCGAGGCGCTGCCGCAGGGCGGCCCGGTTCTCGCCATCAGCCATGGCGACGTGATCAAGGCGGCGCTCGCGGCCTTCCTCGGCCTGTCGCTGGACGCGCATCAGCGCTTCGACATCGCGCCGGCCTCGCTCAGCGCGATCGAGCTCTGGCCCGGTGGCGGACGGGTGCTCTGGATGAACCTGCTGGCGGAGGCCGCATGATCCTGGACCGCGAGACCATCCGCGAACGCGCGGCCGCGCTCGGGCCGTGGTTCCACAACCTGGATCTCGGCGGCGTGCGCACGGCTCCGGACCACTTCCTTGGCGACTATCCCGCGGTCAAGTGGCGGCACTTCGCGCATGCAATCCCTGCCGACCTGACCGGGCGCAGCGTGCTCGACATCGGCTGCAACGGCGGCTTCTACAGCATCGAGATGAAGCGCCGCGGCGCCGCCCGCGTCGTCGGCATTGATTCCGACGCGGATTACCTCGCCCAGGCACGCTTCGCCGCCGAGGTCACGGGCCAGGAGATCGAGTTCCGCCAGCTCTCGGTCTACGACGTCGGCGCACTGGGGGAGCGCTTCGACATCGTGCTCTTCCTCGGCGTGCTCTACCACCTGCGCCATCCCCTGCTGGCGCTCGACCTGATCCACGAGCATGCAGCGCGCGACCTGCTGGTGTTCCAGTCCATGCAGCGCGGCGCGGACACCGTGGCGCAGCTGGAGGACGACTACGCTTTCCAGGACACGCGCCCCTTCGACGACCGCGCCTGGCCGAAGCTGCATTTCGTGGAGCATCGCTACGCAGGCGACTGGACGAACTGGTGGGTGCCGAACCGCGCCTGCGCCGAGGCGATGCTGCGTTCCGCCGGCTTCGCCATCGCCGCCCACCCCGAGGCCGAGGTCTATGTCTGCCGTCGTGTCGCCGCACCCGAGGGCGCCGAGGCCGTCTACCCCGCGAGGTCCCGCGCATGATCGAAGCGGCCATGATCTGGAACGAGCCGAACAACAAGTCGCACTGGGATCCCGAGCTCGATCCGGGCTGGCGCCGCTTCGCCGAGACCGCCATCGCCGCCGGCCGCGCGATCCGCGATGCGCATCCCACGCTGCCGCGGGTGCTGGGCGGCATGTCGCCGATCGACCCGGCCTTCGTGCGCAACATGGATTCTCGGGGCGTGCTGGACCAGGTGGACGCCGTCGCGGTGCACGGCTTCCCGCTGGACTGGAACCTCTGGTCCATCCATGACTGGCCCGCGAAGCTGGACGAGATCCGTGCCGTCACGGACAAGCCGGTCTGGGTCAGCGAGGTCGGCGTGTCCTCCTTCGGGGCGGAGGAGGTGCAGCTCTGGGGCCTGCGCCGCACGGCGGAGTTGCTGACGGGACGTGCCCCGCGCATCCACTGGTACAGCCTGCACGACCTGCCGCGCACCTGGGAGGCGACGACCCGGCACAAGGAAGCCGAGGGCAGTTCCTACTACCGCCACTTCCACATGGGCCTGGTGCGGGACGACGGCAGCCAGAAGCCAGCCTTCGACGCATTCGCCGATCTCACGCCCGCGCTCGGCCTCTGCCAGTGGTTCCATTTCGAGGATCACCGGCTTGACGAGTCCGTCGCGCTGATGAAGCGGCTCGGCGTGACCTATCTCCGCACCGGCCTGTCCTGGGCGGATTACTACCGGCCCGACGCGCTGCGCTGGTTCGACCGTCAGATGAAGGCGCTGCGCGACTTCCAGGTCACCGTCACCTTCTGCTTCACGCCGGAGCACAAGGGGCCAGGCCGGCACCACACGAGCCCGCCGGATCACCCCGAGGAGTTCGGCGCCTTCTGTGCGGAGATGGTGCGACGCTACGCCTGACCGCGGTGAACCCGCGGCGCACTGCCGGGTTCTCTCCCTCATGCCCTTCGATGACGACGCCGCCCCGGTCGTCGACCCCCGTGACGCCGCGGCCGAGGCCGGGCTGCGCTATGTCTCGGACGAGGGTCCGGGCATCGCACGCCAGCCGGCCGGCAAGGCTTTCTCCTACCGCCTGCCCAAGGGCGGCGCGGTCAAGGACAAGGCCACGCTCGAGCGCATCCGCTCGCTCGCGATCCCGCCGGCCTGGACCGAGGTCTGGATCTGCCCGCACCCCGACGGCCACATCCAGGCCACCGGCCGCGACGCGCGCGGGCGCAAGCAGTACCGCTATCACCCGCGCTGGCGGGAAGTGCGCGATGCCGCGAAGTACGAGCACCTCCTTGAATTCGCCCGCGCCCTGCCCGCGATCCGCGAGCGCCTCACGGCCGACATGGCTCGCTCCGGCCTGCCGCGGGAGAAGGTCCTGGCGACCGTCGTGCATCTCCTGGAGACCACGCTGATCCGGGTCGGCAACGATGAGTACGCCGCGAAGAACGGCAGCTACGGCCTGACCACGCTGAAGGACAGGCACGTCAAGGTGGAAGGCGGCGAGTTGCGCTTCGCCTTCAAGGGGAAGAGCGGCAAGACCTGGCGCCTCGGCATCAAGGATCGCCGCGTGGCCCGCATCGTGCGCGCCTGCCAGGAGCTGCCGGGGCAGGAGCTGTTCCAGTATCTCGACGAGGCCGGCGAGACCCGCGACGTCACCTCCGCCGACGTCAACGCCTACCTCCGCGAGATCACGGGCCGCGATATCACTGCGAAGGACTTCCGGACCTGGGCGGGCACCGTGCTCGCGGCGCTGGCGCTGCGCGAGTTCGAGCGCGTGGACAGCCAGGCCGCGGCCAAGCGCAACATCCGCGCGGCGATCGAGCGGGTGTCCGCGCGGCTCGGCAACACGCCGACGATCTGCCGCAAGTGCTACGTCCATCCCGCCGTGCTGGAAGGCTATCTCGGCGGCAGCCTGGCCGAGGAGATCGGTGCGGAAGCCGAGGCCGAGCTGCGCGACGACCTCGCGGGACTGCCGCCGGAAGAAGCCGCGGTGCTGGCTATGCTTGCGAGCCGGCTGCGTGATGAAACCGCCGCGCGCGCACCGAACGAACATCGCTGAATTCGCGTTGCAGCCGCAGCACGGTTGCGGGGTCGCATGAAGCTCGTCGTCTTCGGCCTGTCCATCACCTCGGCTTGGGGCAACGGCCATGCCACGCTCTGGCGCGCGCTGTGCCGGGCGCTGGGCGCGGCGGGGCATCGCGTGCTGTTCTGCGAACGCGACACCCCGTGGTACGCCGGGGCGCGCGACGATCTCGACATTCCCGGGCTGGAGACGCTGGTCTATCCGGACTGGGACAGCGTGCGGCCACGCGCGACGGCAGCGCTGCGCGACGCGGATGCGGCTATCGTCACGTCCTTCTGCGCGGATGGTCCGGCGGCCTCCGCCCTGGTGCAGGAAGCCGCGCGGCCGGTCCGCGTCTTCTACGACCTCGACACGCCGGTCACGCTCGCGCGCCTGGCGCGCGGGGAACGGCCGGACTACCTGCCGCTCGACGGGCTGGCCGGCTTCGACCTGGTGCTCAGCTACACCGGCGGCGCGGCACCGGAACGCCTGCGGGAAGCGCTGGGCGCAAGGCATGTCGTGCCACTCTACGGCAGCGTGGACCCGGACGCGCACCATCCTGCGCCGCCGCTGCCGCACTATGCCGCGGATCTCTCGCATCTCGGCACCTATGCCGCCGACCGCCACGCCGCGCTCGACCGCTTGTTCATCGACCCGGCGCGGCGACGGCCGGCATCGCGCTTTGTCCTTGCCGGCGCGCAATACCCGCTCGACTTCCCCTGGACGCCGAACATCCACTTCGTCCGCCATCTGCCGCCGGGCGAGCATCCCGCCTTCTTTTCCTCCTCGCGCTGGACGCTGAACGTGACCCGGCAGGACATGGCGGCGTTGGGCTGGTGCCCCTCCGGCCGGCTATTCGAGGCCGCGTCCTGCGGCACGCCGGTGATCAGCGACGCCTGGGACGGGCTGGCCGACTTCTACACGCCCGGCGAGGAGATCCTGCTCGCGCGGGACACCGACGACGTGCTGGACGCGCTCGACATGGACAGGGCGCAGCGCGACCGCATCGCCGCCCGCGCGCGGGAACGCACGCTGGACGAGCACACGGCCACGCGCCGCGCCGCGCAGCTTCTGAATGCGCTGGCCTCCGTCCGCGCCAGTGCGGCGGCCTGAGCGATGTGGGGCATCATCCCCGCCGCGGGCCTCGGCAGCCGCATCCAGCCCCTCGCCTTCTCCAAGGAATTGCTGCCGGTCGGCAGCCGGCTGGAGAACGGCGTCGAACGACCGCGCGCCGTCAGCGAGCACCTGATCGAGCGCATGCTGGAAGCCGGCGTGGACCGGATCTGCATGGTGATCTCGCCGGGCAAGAGCGACATCGTCAACTACTACGGTGCGCGCATTGGCGGCGCGCGGATCTGCTACGTCGTGCAGGCCGAACCGCGCGGGCTCTGCGACGCCATCTTCGCCGCCGCCCCCTTTATCAGCGAGGAGGAGGAGGTCGCGGTCGGCCTGCCCGACACCATCTGGTTCCCGCGCGAGGGCCTGGCGCTGCTGCCGCCGGGGCGTCTGTCCTTCCTGCTGTTCCCTGTCGCACGGCCGGAATTCTTCGACGCCGTCGTGACGGACGAGGCAGGCCGCGTGCAGGAGATCCAGGTCAAGCAGCAAGGCGCGCGGTCCAACTGGGTCTGGGGTGCCTTCCGCATGCCGGGCAACGTGCTGCACGACCTGCACGCGCTCTGGCAGGATGCCGGCCGCGGCGACGAGTTCATCGGCACGCTCGTCAACGCCTGGCTCGCGCGCGGCAATCATGCCGTCGGCCTGCGTGCCGGCACGACCTATGTGGATGTCGGCACCATGCATGGCTGGCGCGAAGCCGCCGCGCTGCTCGGCGCCGGGCCGGAGGAGCAGGCTTCCGTCCTGCCCTTCCGCGCGCTGCAGGGCCGCCGGGCATGAGCGCGGAGGCGATCCTGGCCGGGATCGCCGCGGGCGGCACGGCGCGGCTGCTCGTGATCGCCGCGCACCCCGACGACGAGACGATCGGCCTCGGCGCGCTGCTGTGCCGCAATCCGGACTCGGCGGTGCTGCACGTGACGGATGGCGCACCGCGGGACGGCCGCGACGCGGCCCGGCACGGCTTCGCCTCGGTCGAGGACTACGCGTTGGCGCGGCGGCGGGAAGCGCTGGCGGCGCTGGCGATCGCGGGCATTCCTGAAGAGCGCGTCCTCACGCTCGGCATTGCCGATCAGCAAACCACGCTGCATCTCGTGCCCGTCGCGCATCGCCTGACCGAGGCGATCCACGCGCTGCGCCCGGACATCGTCGTCACCCACGCCTATGAAGGCGGCCATCCCGACCACGACGCGGTCGCCTTCGCCGTGCGCGCGGCGCTTCGCGCCCTGCGCTCGCCGCCGCCGCTGGCCGAGATGACCGGCTACCACGCCGGACCGCGCGGCCTGGAAGCCGGGCGCTTCCTGCCGCCGGAGGAGCGCGCCTTCGCCTTTCCCCTGGGGCAGGAGGAGGCGGCGAAGCGGCGCATGCTCGACGCCTACGCCACGCAGCGCGCGGTGCTGTCCGCATTCCCGCTGCGCACGGAGTGGCTGCGCCCGGCGCCCGAAGCGGATTTCGCGCAGCCGCCGCATCCCGGCACGCTGTTCTACGAAGGACATGACTGGAACATGGACGGCGCGATGTTCCGCGCCCTCGCGGCCGCCGCCCAGCAGGGACTGGGGCCCATGCCATGGCGTTGAGCATCGTCCTCGTCGCCTTTCCCTTCGCCCCGGTCGGCCCAGACGCGGTGGGTGGCGCGGAGCAGGTGCTGACGCGCCTCGATGCCGCGCTGGTGGCGCAGGGCTATCGCAGCACGGTCATCGCCTGCGACGGCTCCGTCACCGCGGGCGAGCTGGTCGCGCTGCCGCGTATCGCCGGCGAAATCACCGACACCGCGCGGGAGGCGGTGCATGCCGCGCTGCGCCGCGCGATGGCGGCTACCATCGCGCGCATCCGGCCCGACCTCGTGCACCTGCATGGCGTGGACGCCATGGACTACCTGCCGGCGCCGGGTGTTCCGGCGCTGGTCACGCTGCATCTGCCGCCATCCTGGTATCCGCCACAGACCTGGCGCCTGACGCGGCCCGAGACCTGGCTGCACCCCGTCTCCTCGAGCCAGCACTCGGCCTGCCCACCCTGCCCCGCGCTGCTCCCGCCGATCCCGAACGGCGTGCCGGTGGAGGCGCTGCGATCGCGCGTGTCGAAGCGCGACTTCGCGCTCTGCCTCGGGCGCATCTGCGCGGAGAAGAATCAGCACCAAGCGCTGGAGGCAGGGACGCGCGCCGGCATGAGCGTGCTGCTCGGCGGCGAGGTCTTCGGCTATCCCGCGCACCAGGATTACTGGCGTCGCCAGGTGCTGCCGCGTCTCGACGGCGCGCACGGCTTCCTCGGCCCCGTCGGCTTCGCGCGCAAGCGGCGGCTGCTGTCGGCCGCGCGCTGCCTGGTCTCCGCGAGCCTGGCGCCGGAGACGAGTTCGCTCGTCGCGATGGAGGCACTCGCCTGCGGAACCCCGGTTGTCGCCTTCCCCTCCGGCGCGCTGCCGGAGATCGTCGAGGACGGCGTGACCGGCTTCCTGGTGCGCGACGTCGCGGAGATGGCCGAGGCGATGCGCGCCGCCGCGCGGCTCGACCCCGAGGCCTGCCGCGCCGCGGCGCGGGCCCGTTTCAGCGACCGCGTCATGGCGGGCCGCTACCTGTCGCTCTACCGGCGTCTCGCGGTGCGCCATGCCGTACCGGCTTGAGGCGACGACGCCCGAGGCGGTCGCGTCGGATTGGGCGGCGCTCTGGTCGCGGGCGCCCGACGCGACGCCCTTCCAGCACCCGGCCTGGCTGATCCCGTGGTGGCGCCATTTCGACGAGGGCGATCTGCGGCTGCTGGCGCTGCGTGACGGCGAGCATTTGCGCGCGCTGCTGCCGCTCTATGTCCATCGGCGCGGCCTGCTGCCTCTCGGCATCGGGACCAGCGACTACCTCGATGCGCTGGCCGAGCCCGGCTTCGCGGAGCCCGCGATGGCCGCCTTCCTGGCGCATCGCCACGACGGGTTTGACCGCGCGGATTGGCCGCAGCTCCGCCCGGCCTCGCCGCTCCTGTCGGGCAAGGCGCCGCCGGGCTGGCGGGACGCGACCGAGCCGGCGGAGCCCTGCCCCGTGCTCGCACTGCCCGCGCGCTTCGACCTGCTGGGCGAGCGTGTCTCGGCCAAGACGCTGCGCGATCTCCGCACCGCGCGTCGCCGCGCGGCGGAAGCCGGCGCCAGTTTCGAGGAAGCGACGGCAGCGACGCTCACCGGGATCCTGGATGCGCTGTTCCACCTGCACGCGGCGCGCTGGGCGACACGCGGGGAAGCCGGCGTGCTCGCCGATCCCCGCGTCGAGGCCTGGCATCGCGACGCCGCGCCGGCGCTGTTGCAGGCCGGCCTGCTGCGGCTGTTCGCGCTTCGGCTGGACGGCCGCATCGTCGGCGTCATCCATGCGCTAGCCGATCCGCCGGGCCGCGTGCGGCGGACGCTGTATCTCTATCTCCAGGGCTTCGACCCCGCGCTTGAACGCCTGTCGCCCGGCCTGCTGCTGGTCGGCGAGGCTGTCGAGCGAGGAATCGCGGACGGCTTCGCAGCGGTCGACTTCCTGCGCGGTCAGGAACGCTACAAGAGCTTCTGGGGCGCGGCCAATGCGCCTACCTTCCGACGCGTGCTGATCCCGCCGGAGGCCGCATGCGCGCGCTGCTGATCGTGCTGGACGGCGTCGGCATCGGCGCGGCGCCCGATGCGGACGCCTATGGTGATGCCGGATCCGACACGCTGGGCCATGTGCTCCGCGCGACCGGCGTCGCGCTGCCGACGCTGGGCGCGCTCGGCCTCGACCGTCTTCGGGGGCTTGATGCGCCGGCGGCCGCGCTGCATGGCCGCATGCGCGAACGCTCCGCCGGCAAGGACAGCACCACCGGCCATTGGGAAATCGCGGGCATCGAGCTCGACCAGCCCTTCGCCGTCTTCGACCGGTTCCCCGGCGACCTCGTCGCCGCCATCGAATCCGAGGCCGGCATCCGCTTCATCGGCAACCGGCCCGCCAGCGGCACCGCCATCATCGAGGAACTCGGCGAGGAGCATCTGCGGACCGGCAGGCCGATCCTCTACACCTCGGCCGATTCCGTCCTGCAGATCGCGGCGCATGAGGACATCATCCCGGTGGACCGCCTCTACGCGATCTGCGAGGTCGCGCGGCGCCATGCCGATGCGCACCGCATCGGCCGCGTCATCGCTCGCCCCTTCGCCGGCGGCCCCGGCGCCTTCCGCCGCACGCCGCGGCGGCACGACTATTCGATGGCGCCGCCGCGCAGCGTGCTGGATGCGATCGCGGAATCGGGCCTGCCGGTGATCTCCGTCGGCAAGGTGGCCGACCTCTTCGCGGGGCAAGGCATCGCGGCGTCGCATCCCACGGCCGACAACGCCGACGGAATGGGCCGCACGGACGCGATCTGGCGCGACACGCGCGACGGGCTCGTCTTCGTCAACCTGCTGGACTTCGACACGGTGTTCGGCCACCGGCGCGACGTCGCGGGCTTCGCGCAGGCGCTGGCCGACTTCGACGCCTGGCTTGCGAGCTTCATCCCGCGGGTCGCCCCGGACGACCTGCTGATCGTCACCGCCGACCATGGCTGCGATCCCACCCATCCCGGCACTGACCACACGCGGGAGGAGGTGCCGCTACTGATCCTCCACCGCGGCCGCGCCGGGCCGCTCGGCACGCGGGACGGCTTCGGCGACGTCGCGGCTACCATCGCCCGGCATCTCGGCGTGCCATGGCCGTCGGGCCGCAGCGCGATCTGAGCGAGGCGGTGCTGGCCGGCCACCGCGCCGGTCAGCTCTCGGCCGAGGTCGCGCTGATGCGCCTGGTGCTCGGCGGCGTGCCGGCCGCGGCGATCCCCGCGCTGGTGCGGGACGATCCCGCTCTGGCCGCGCTCGCCGCGCGACAGGGACCGGGTCTCATGCGGCTCGAGGCTCTCCGCACGCTCGGCGCCGACCACGCGCCGGGCACCGGCATCGAGGCCACGCGTGCCATGTTCGACCGCCTGGTCGCGGCCAGCCCGGAAGCCGCGGTCGCCGCCTATTCGCTCGGCGACGCCGCCACGCTGGAGGCGGCGACGGCGGAACTCGTGGCCTGGCTGCGCGGCCTCGGCCTGCTCGCCGGCCGCCCGCGGGTGCTCGACCTCGGCTGCGGGATCGGGCGGGTCGGGGCGGCACTCGCGGAGGAGGCGGCGTGCGTGCTCGGCCTCGACATCTCGGCGGGCATGGTGGCCGAGGCCCGGGTGCGGCACGCGGGTCGGGGCAATCTCGCCTTCGCCACCTGCTCCGGCCGCGACCTCGTGGGGTTGCCGGAAGCCGGCTTCGACCTCGTCCTGGCGGTGGACGTCTTCCCCTATCTCGTGCAGGCCGGGCCAGCGGTTGCCGCCGGCATGCTGGCCGAGGCGGCGCGGGTGCTGCGGACGGGCGGGCACCTCGTCATCCTGAACTGGAGCTACGGTCCTGCCGCCCCGCCGGATGCGCCGGGGCTCGAGTCCCTGGAGGCCGGGACGCGGCCGCTTGCCCTCTGGGATGGCGTCGCATTCCGTTTACGCCGATCCGCTAGGCTTGCTGACGCCTTCCCCCTGTGATCGAAGGCTGCAGGGCGCTGCTGCCGCGGCGCGAACGAGGTTGCGGGACGAGATGCGCGAAGTGGTGGGCCGCCCGGTCCCCGGGCCGAGGGGCACGGAGCGGGCCGGCGGGCAGGGCAGGCCCGGGCCGCAGGCCAAGGCCGGGCTGCAGCGCACCGCCGTGGAGTGGGGCTTCCGCCTGCTGGCGGGCAGGCCCGCGGCGAGCGAGGAGGAATTCGCGGCCTTCCAGGCGATGCCGGACATCGATTCGCTGCGGCGTGCCTTCACCAACACCGCCGAGTTCCACGCCTTCTTCGATTCCGTCCTGACGGGCCAGCCGAGCTGGACCTTGCCGCTCTTCCTGCTCCGTCCGCCCACCGTGGAAGGGCTGGCCTGGACGTTCGAGCCGCCGACGCTCGAGCATCCCGTCAGCCAGCTCTGCACGGCGTCCCAGTTCGCCGACCCCGCCTTCCTGGAGATCGTCGGCGCGATGGGCCTGCGCGCCGCGCCGAGCCGCTCGCAATGGGAACAGGCCTGGATCGTCTCCGTCCTCGCCACGGCGGGGCTGGTCGCGCCGGGCCGCGCCGGCCTCGCCCTGGCCTGCGGGCGGGAACGCATCGCGTCGCTGCTGGCGTCCCGCGGCGTGCAGGTCACGGCGACGGACGGGCAGGAACGCGAGGCCCGCGCGGCGGAGCACCGGCGCCTCGAGCTCTTCTACCCCGAGATCATCCCGATCGCCGACTTCGACCAGCTCGTCCGCTTCATGCGGCTCGATACCCGCGATGTCGGGCGGGTCTCGCCCGCGGGCTTCGATTTCTGCTGGTCACTCGGCGTGCCCGAGCGGCTGGGTTCGGTCCAGGCCGCGGTCGAGTTCCTGGAGGCGAGCCTGGCGCCGCTGAAGCCGGGCGGGCTCGCGGTCCACAGCTTCGCCTTCAACCTGACCTCCGAGACCGTAACCTGGGAGATGCCGGACCTCGTCATGCTGCGGCGCCCGGACATCGAGGCGATGGCGGCCCGCCTGCGGCAGAAGGGCCATACCCTTCTCCCTCTCAACACCCATCCCGGCCTGCTCCCGGAAGACGAGATGGTGAAGACCGACCAGGTCGGCCCGCCCGGCCTGCGGCAGCGCCATGGCGTCGTGGTCAGCACCTCTTTCGGTCTCGCGATCCGAAAGGCAGCCTGAACACCCTACGCAAGGATCGCTGATGCTGAAGACACTGCGCCGCCTGTCGCGGCGATCGGCCCGCGCTCTTGGCGAATGGCTGATCAGCGCCGCCGGGCCGGCGTCGCCCACGGAGGTTACGCTTCGCGGCATGTCGTCCCGGCAGGAGGCGATTTTCGCCTACCTCTACCAGCGCACCCACACCCACTACCATTCGATGGCGGTACCGGTCGGCGAGAACACGGTCCTCGCCCTGCTGCACGCGCGACTGATGATCTATCTCGACACGCGCGGGCGGGATCTCGCGCCCCACGTCATGATGTTCGGGATCTGGGAGCCGCCCTACACGCAGCTGTTCCAGCGGCTGATCCGGCCGGGCGACACGGTTTTCGACATCGGGGCGCATCATGGCGTCTACACGCTGCTCGGCGCCGTCGCGACCGGCCATGGCGGCAAGGTGCACGCCTTCGAGCCCAACCCGCGCTATGCCGAACTGCTCGATCGCTCCATCGCCGTGAATGGCTTCGGCGGCATCTGCCAGTTGCACCCCGTGGCGGTCGGCGCGGCCGAGGGCCAGACGGAGTTGCATTTCTCCTTCGAGTATGGCGGCGGTGGTCACCTTGCCCTGGCGGGCTATCCGCTGCGCGGCGAGAAGCAGGGCAGCGCCTGCAGGGTCGTCGCGCTCGACGACCTGTTCCCCGACCCAGCGACGACGGTGGACGTGATGAAGATGGATGTCGAGGGGACGGAAACCAACGCGGTTCGCGGCATGCGCGGGCTGCTCGCGCGGTCGCCGCGGGCCAGGGTAATGTTCGAATTCGCGCCGCAGTTGCTGACCGCCCATGGCGGCGGGCCGGCGGCGCTGATCGAGGAATTCAGGACTCTCGGCTTCCGCTTCTGGAGCATCGAAGAGCAGGGCGGGATCCGGCCCGCGGACGAGGCCGAGCTCGCCGCGCGCAGGACAGGGCTCGCAAACATCCTGGCCGCGCGCGAGGACCCCTTCGCCGGCTGAGCCATGCGTCCCGCGCCTGGGCGCGGCGCAGGAGCCATGCGGACAACGCCGTTGAGGACGCGGACCCCGCGTGGTCTGGTCTGGCCATGACCTCCCGTACCGGATCCGCCGTGCTGCTTATGGGCTGCGCGGTGATGTGTGCCGCGCTTGCCATGGGGCTGCGCGCCGCCTTCGGCCTGTTCCTGCCACCGATGACGGCCGCGCATGGATGGACGGCGTCGGGCTTCGCCTTCGCCATCGCGCTGCAGGTCCTCCTGAATGGCGTCTTCCAGCCGATCTGCGGGCAGATGGCCGACCGCTTCGGCGGGCGGCCGGTGCTGATGGGAGGCGCGGTGCTCTACGCCATCGGCATCCTCGGCATGGCCTTCTCGGAAAGCCTCGGCGCCTTCACCTTCTTCGCCGGGCCGGTGCTGGGCTTCGCCGTCTCCGCCGCCGGCATGCCTGTCATCATCGCCTCGCTGACCCGGCTGCTGCCGGAAAGCAAGCGCGGCCTGGCGGTCGGCCTCGGCACGGCGGGCACCTCCTTCGGGCAGTTCCTGGTGGTTCCGGCGGCGGGCTTCGGGATCGGCGGGATGGGCTGGGAGTGGACGCTCCTGGCGATGGCGGCCGTGGCGCTGCTGATGATCCCGCTCGCGCTGCCGCTGGCCGACACGCCGCCGCGGAAGGCGGCCGGCGGCACCGAGGAAGCCGCCGGGGCGGCGCTGCGCCGGGCGCTCCGGACGCCCACCTTCTGGTTCCTGTTCTTCGGCTTCTTCGTCTGCGGCCTGCACCTGTCCTTCCTGACCGTCCACCTGCCGGGTTTCGCGGTGTTCTGCGGCCTGCCGGTGTCGGTCGGCGCGGGCGCGCTGGGCCTGATCGGGCTGTTCAACGTCGCGGGATCGCTGGTCTCCGGCGAGCTGACGCAGCGCTGGAGGCGGCGGGAATTGCTGGTGATCATCTACGCGGCGCGCGGCGTGGTGATGGCGGTCTTCATGATGGCGCCGAAGACGACGACGACGATCCTGGTCTTCTCCGCCGCGATGGGCCTGCTGTGGCTGTCCACCGTGCCACCGACGGTCGCGCTGGTGGCGCGCAACTTCGGCACGCGGTGGCTCGCGACCATCTTCGGGCTGGTCTTCCTCGGCCACCAGATCGGCGGCTTCGCCGGCGCCTGGCTCGGCGGCGTGGTGCTGGACCGCACCGGCTCCTACGACCTGATGTGGAGCATCCAGATCGGGGCCGCCGCCTATGCCGCGCTGATCCACATGCCGATCCGCGATCCCGCCCCGCCCCAGCCGGCCTCCGCCCCGGCCTGAGGCATGGAGCCTGGTCCGTGGATCAGGCTTGTTGCCGTAGCTCGCTGTTCGCAAAGCCGATTCGCGCCTTCAGGCGACCCCGCTTCGCGGCGATCTGCCTTGAGGGCTGACCCGATAGGCGATCCGCGCCCCAGGGGGTATAGGGATCGGGTCCGACCACGGGGGAGCGGCATGCGACGTTGGATGCTGGCGGTGGCGATGGTGCTGGCTCTCGCGGCTGGCGGATCGGCCCAGCAGGGCCAGCCGCCGCATGCCTGGGTCTTCGGGTCCTGGACCGGCGGGATCTTCCCGGCGGCCGATACCGAGGGACCGCGCTGCACCGGCCAGCCCACGGTGATCTTCACCCGCGACGTCGTGATGCGCGCGTCCGTCTTCGAGGTGCCGTACCGCCAGCGCCTGATCGAGACGGTGGCTGCCGACCCCGACGTTCTGGAGTTCCGCTTCGTTCCGGTGCAGGCGCAGAGCACGCCCTTCGGCGCCCGGCTGCCGGCCGATTTCGGCTTCGGCTGCCCCGCCGGCCCCAATGTGCTGCGGGTGGAGCGGCGCGGTCCGGACGAGATCGTCTTCCCGGATTGCGGCGAGTTTCCCGCGCCGCTGAAGCGCTGCGTCGGGCACTGAACGCTCCGGCCAGGACCCCGTCCCGGGCGTCGCTCGAGACCCTCGACATGCGAATCGCGCTGATCCACGCCCTGCGGCATTCGCCGCCACCCATCGAGGCGGCCTTCCGCACCGAATGGCCCGAGGCGCGGCTGATGAACCTGCTGGACGACAGCCTTTCGGCCGACCTGGCGCGGGACGGGGCGCTGACCCCCGCGATGACCGGGCGCTTCCGGACGCTGGCGCGCTACGCCGCTGGCACCGGGGCTGATGCGATCCTGTTCTCCTGCTCGGCCTTCGGCCCCTGCATCGACGCCTGCGCGCGGGACCTCTCGCCCATGCCCGTCCTGAAGCCGAACGAGGCGGCAATCGAGGAGGCGCTCGCTATCGGGCGGAAGGTCGGGCTGCTCGCGACCTTTCCCGGCACCATCGCCTCCATGCCCGCGGAATTCCCGGCCGGCGTCGAGGTCGTCACGAGCCTGGCCGAGGGAGCGCTGGCGGCGATGGATGCGGGCGACCTCGAGAGGCATGACCGCCTGGCCGCCGAGGCGTCGCGAAGGCTGCGCGATTGCGACGTCATCCTGCTTGGTCAGTTCAGCCTGGCGCGCGCGGCGGGGATGGTGGCGGCGGCGACGGGACGGCCGGTGGTCACGACCCCGGGCAGCGCGGTGCGCAAGATGAAGGCGCTGCTCGGCGCGGCCTGATCAGCGGCCGAGCAGGACCAGCACTTCCTCGGCGGACTCGCGCACCGCGACATCGGTGCCGAAGCGCAGCCCGACCATGACGATCGCTGCGCGGGCACCGGCCGCATGCCGCGCGCCGGACTCGCGGACCAGCACGATGCGGTCGGCGGCGAGGTAGATCCGCCCGTTCGCGAGGTCAGTCAGCGGGATGAAGCGCGCGCCGGCCGCGGCCAGGCGGGCGGCGACGGAGTCCACGGACTCGACCGTGCGCTGCTGCACCCAGGCCGCGGTGTCGATGACCGTATGGCCCTCGGCCCGGCCGACGCGCACGACCTGCGCGGCCGCCAGCGCGACCGTCCCGCCGCCTTCCGTTGGCACGATCCCGATGAAGCCTGCCGGCGGGTCGGCGCGGGCGGGGCGGGACAGCAGGGCGGGGATGGCGAGGATCAGCGGACGGCGTTGCATGCGTTCTCCTCGAACGCCCCGCCCGCGCTCAGTTCCGCGGCGGCGGCGGCGGGGCCGCCTGGTCGGGATCCTGGCCGGCGCGGCGGGCGGCCTCGCGCCGGGCGAAGTGGTCCATGTAGATGGCGTCGCCCGTGCGCGCGAAGGCGGCCATGGCGTCGGCGCGTTCCTGCATGCGGCTTCGCGGCGGGCCGGCGGCGGGCGGCGAGGCCGCGGCCGTTGCGGCCAGCGCCGGGCCGCAGGGGCTGGCGGCGGGTGCGACCGATGCGGAGACGGCGCCCCAGGGGCTCGCGCCCGCGGCCGGCGGGAGCCCCTGCGGCGCCGCCTGCTGCCCGCCCCAAGGGCTGGCCGGCGCCGAATCGCCGGCGAAGGCGGCGCCGGCGGGTGCGTCCTGCCAGAGCGGCGGGGCGTCGGGCTCCGCGGCTTCGGCGACGAGCGCGGGCAGCGGGCCAGGATCGTGGCCGCCCGCGAAGGTCACCAGTGCCTCGATCCGCTTCTCGATCGGCGGATGCGTGGCGAACCAGCCGACCGCGGCGTTGGAAAGCTGGCTGTCGTGCAGGAACATCGCGCGTACCTGCTCCGGCACCTGCGGCATGGCGGCGCGCTGCTCGACCTTGCGCAGCGCGGAGATCATGGCGTCGGAGTCCTGCGTGAGTTCCACCGCGCCGGCATCGGCCAGGTATTCGCGGTTGCGCGACAGCGCCATGCGCAGCACCAGCGCCAGCACATGCGCCGCGACCGCGATCGCGATGCCGATCAGGATCAGGACGATGGCCGCGCCGCCGCTGTTGCTGCTGCTGCTGCTGCTGCTGCTGCTGTTGCGCGAGGAGGAGCGCGAACTGCCGGAGGAGAAGCGCGCGAAGCGCAGCGTGTTCCAGACGTTATCGGTCACCAGCGTGATGACGCCGACGAAGACCGCCGCGATCACGCCGAGCCTGGCATCGCCGTTCCTGATATGCGCGAGCTCATGCCCGATCACAGCGCGCAGCTCCCGGTCGTCGAGCGCATCCATCAGTCCGCGCGTCACCGTCACGCCGGCGGTGCCCTTCGTCAGCCCCGAGGCGAAGGCGTTGCGCTGCGGCGTCTCGATCACCGCGAGCCGCGGCAGGGTCATGCCGCGGCTGATGCAGAGCTCCTCCGTGATGTGCCACAGCCGCGGTTCCTCCCGCGGGTCGGTGACGCGCTTCGCGCCGGTGACGATGTCGAGGATCTTGTTCTGGGCGAGGAAGGCGATGCCGAACCAGGCGCAGGCGATGGCGAGCGCGGCGGGGATGATGACGGGCAGCAGCTGCGCGGCCTGGTGCAGCCCCTTCGCCACCGTCGGCGCGCTGCCCGCGACGATGAAGAGCGCGATCGCATAGCCCATCGCGATCAGCAGAACGGGAAACCCCGCCAGCAGCAGGATCGACCTGATCGCGGTGTTCCACGCGTGAGTCCGCAGGCCAACTGCCTGGAACATGACTTACTCCAGCCTTTCTGCCCCCTCCCCCGCAGTTGCGGCGGAGGGATGGGGAGGGGGCAGCGCCGTGACCGCCCGGCGCGTCATCAGAACTTCACCTGAGGCGCGTTCTTCGTCGCGGCGCGCTCCTCGGCATCCAACTCGAAGAAGCCGCGCTGGGTGAAGCCCATGGCGCCGGCGAAGAACACCGCGGGGATGGACTGGATCGCCGTGTTGAACTCGCTGACCGCGTTGTTGAAGAAGCGCCGCGCGGCGGCGATTTTGGTCTCGATGGTCGAGAGCTCCCCCTGCAGCGACAGGAAGTTCGTGTTGGCCTTCAGGTCTGGATAGGCCTCTGACAGCGCAAACAGCCGTCCCAGCGCCGCGCCGAGCTGCCCCTCGGCGGCGGAGGCCGCTTCCGGCCCGCTCGCGCGCACCGCGTTGTTGCGGGCCTGGATCACCGCCTCCAGCGTGCCGCGCTCGTGGCTGGCATAGCCCTTCACCGTCTCGACCAGGTTGGGGACCAGGTCGTGGCGTTGCTTGAGCTGCACCTCGATGTCGGCCCAGGACTGTCCGCAGGTCTGCCGCAGTGCGACCAGGCGGTTGTAGATCACCACGAACCACAGGCCGAGGACGACGATGACCCCGAGGACGATCAGCCATTCCATGAGCGAGGCTCCCCCAATGCTGGGCGCAGCCTAGCGCATCATCGCCTCGCGCGGGAACGCCGCACGGTTTCGCCGGTGTTGCGCGTGTTTCAGGCGCCGGCGGGCTGGGCGGGCTGCGCTTCGCGCGCGTCGAGGATCGCCTTCGCCTGGCGGAAGGCGTCCGCCATGCGCTCCGCCGGCATCGCGCCGCTGAACAGGAGGTAGCGGTCCATCAGGAAGGACGGCACGCCGTTGATCCCGCCGCGGCGCGCCGACATGTCCCGGGCAAGCACCTCGTCCCGGTGCGCAGAGGTCGCCAGCATAGCGGCCATCCCCGGCAGCCCCGCAGACGCCGCGACCTCGTCCAGCACCGCGGCGTCGCCGATGTCGCGGCCTTCCTGGAAATAGGCGCGGAACAGCGCGTCCACGACGTCGTGCTGGACGCCGGCATCCTCGGCCGCACGGATGACGCGATGGGCGGCGACCGTATTGGGCGTGCGCGTCATCAGGTCGTGGCGGAAGGAAAGCCCCGCCGCGCGCCCGGCATCCGCGACCTGCGCGTCGAGTTGCCGCCCACGCTCCGTCGAGCCGAACTTGGCGGCACGGTAGGCGTCGCGCTCGACCCCTTCCTCCGGCATGTCCGGGTTCAGCTGGAAGGGCCGCCAGCGCAGGCGGAACTCGATCCCGTCCTGCTTCAGCGACGCCAGCGCGGCGTCCAGATGCGCCTTGCCGATCCAGCACCACGGGCAGATCGCATCCGAGACCACGTCGAGGGTGCGCATGGCCGAACTCCTCATGAGAAGGCCGCGAGGCGCCCGGGCACCTGGCCCAGCACCGCCTCGCCGGCATTGGCGAAGGCGAGGCGGATATGGCGATCCTGCCCCGGTCCGAAGAAGGGGCCGGGCAGCGTCATCAGCCCCTGTTCCGCAGCCAGGATCTCGGCCGTCCGCATCGCATCGGGCGCCGCTTCGGGCACGCGGAGATAGGCGAAATACGTGCCGATCGCGTCAAGCCGCCACCCCGGCAGTTGCGCCACGGCGTCGCGGAAGAACGCGGCGCGGCCGGCCATCATCGCGCGGTTGCCGTCGCGCCAGGCGCCGAGCGCCGGGATCGCCCAGGCCAGCGCGACCTGCACGGGGCGCGGCGGGCAGATCTGGAAGGTGTCGAAGGCCTTCTCGAGTTCCGCCATGACCTCGGGCCCGGCCGCGATCGCGCCGGCGCGGTGGCCCGGTACGCAATAGGCCTTGGAGAAGGAATAGAGATGCACGAGCACGTCGCCCCAGTCGGGGTCGGCGAGGAGGTTATGCGGCGGAACCCGGTCGGTCGGCAGGAAGTCGCGGTAGGTCTCGTCCAGCACCAGGAAGCAGCCCGCCTTCCGACAGAGATCGGCCACGGCGTGGATCACCTCGGCGGGGTAGATCGCGCCAGTCGGGTTGTTCGGCGTCACCAGCACCACCGCGCGCGGCCGGTGCTCCGCGATCAGCGCGGCGATCTGCTCGGGATCGGGCACGAAGCCGTCCTCCGGCCTGGTCGGCACGGGGATGGCGCGCACGCCCTGCATGGTCAGCGCCATGCGGTGGTTGAAGTACCAGGGCGTGGGCAGCAGCACCGCGTCGTCCTCGGCCGCCAGCACCTGCATCGCCATGGCGAAGGCCAGGTTGCAGCCCGCCGAGATCGCGACGGCGGCGGGCGGGATCGCTGCGCCGTAAAAGGCCGAGACATCGGTCGCCAGCGCCTCGCGCAGCGCCATGTCGCCCGCGATCGGCCCGTAGCCCGCGCTGTCCGCGCTGCCCGAGGCCTCCGCCAGGCGTGCCAGGAGCTCGGGCGGCGGCGGATAGCCCGGCACCGCCTGGGTGAGGTCGAGCGCAGGGCCTGCCCGCCCGTCATAGCGTGCCGCCCAGGCGCGGGCGGCGGGGATGGGCGGCGTCTCGGTGGCACGGATACGGCGGGAGAGGATCATGCGGGGTCCAGCGTCGCGCGTTTCGTGTGGTGCAGCCAGTGGTGCCAGAGCAGCCGTGCCGCGACCGAGCGGTGCGGCGCCCAGTCCCGCGCGATCGCCGCCATGGCCTTCGCATCCGGTCGCGCGTCCAGTCCCATCAGGTGCTGCGCCGCCGCCTGCAGGGCCAGGTCGCCCGATGGGAACACATCCGGCCGCTGCAGCGAGAACACCAGGTGCACCTCTGCCGTCCAGCGGCCGATCCCCTTGATCTCGCAGAGATGCGCGATGGCGGCCTCGTCCTCCATCGCGGCAAGCCCGTCCAGGCGCAGCGCGCCCGACAGGATCGCCTCGGCCAGCGCGCGGGCATGGCGCACCTTCTGCCGCGTGAGCCCGCCCTCGATGCCGACACGCTCCGGCGCCAGGGCCAGGAAGCCCTCGGGCGTCGTCGCGCCGGGCAACGCCGAGACGCGCCGCCAGATCGCGAAGGCGGCTTCGTTGGAGACGAGCTGGGCACAGATCGCCCGCAGCAGACCGGGAAACCCCGCCTCCCGCACCGGCCAGGGCAGCGGGCCCGCGCGGTCCTCGATGCCGGCGAAGGTGCCGTGCTTTGCCGCCAGCCGATCCGCGGCATCGCGGGCCCAGTCCGGGGGATGGGGGAAAAGGGGCGGCGGAGGTGCAGGAGGGGAGCGCACCCCCGCCGCCTAGCACGGAGGCCGACCCGGGACAGGAGGGGGGGTAGTGCGCGGCCGGAAGAAGGGGCCGCGGCCCGGGTCGGCCAGCGATGCCATGATAATGCGCCCCGAACGTAACCGCCCGAAGGCCGCGGGGGTGAGCAAGTGCAACATCCTGTTGCGGAGGGCCCGGTTGTGACGCGGCGCAACATGGCTCGCGCCGAAACCTCTCCGGCCCGGCCCGCGCCGCGCTATGTTACAGGCATGGACACGCCCCAGCCGCACATCATGGTCGTGGACGACGACCGGGAGATCCGGGACCTCCTCGGCAAGTTCCTGGAGAAGCAGTCCTTCCGCGTCACCGTCGCGCGCGACGCGCGGGAGGCGCGCAAGCTCTGGCCGCTCGGCCGCTACCACCTGGTCGTGCTCGACCTCATGATGCCCGGCGAGTCGGGGCTCGACTTCGCGCGCTGGCTGCGCGGCCAGTCGGAGGTGCCAATCGTCATGCTGACCGCGATGGGGGAAGAGACCGACCGCATCGTCGGCCTCGAGCTCGGCGCCGACGACTACGTCGCCAAGCCCTTCAACCCCCGCGAGCTGCTGGCGCGCATCCGCGCGGTGCTGCGGCGCGCTACCGCCGACAGCTCGACCGGCACCGCCAACGGGGAGCCGCCGGCCAAGCTGATCCAGTTCTCGGGCTGGCTCCTGGAGCCCGCGCGGCGGCGCCTGGTGAACCCGCAGGGCGTCGAGGTGCCGCTGACGGGCGGCGAGTACGAATTGCTGGTCGCGCTGGTCGAGCGCCCGAACCGCGTGCTGACCCGCGACATGCTGATGGACCTGCTGCGCGGCCGCCAGGCCGGGCCCTTCGACCGCGCGATCGACGTCGCGGTGTCCCGCCTGAGGCGCAAGCTCGAGGATGACGGGCGCAACCCGCAGATCATCAAGACCGTGCGCGGCGGCGGCTACGTGCTCGCCACGACGGTCGAGAAGGGCTGATGGAGGGCGACGCCGCCCTTCGGGCCGCGCCCGCGGCGGCGTCCGCGCCGGGCCGCGCGCGGCGCGCGTGGTTCTCGGTCTTCCGCGGGCTGATCCCGGGTTCGCTCGGCGGGCGCACGGCACTGGTGCTGATCGTCGGCCTCGTGCTGGTGCAGATGGCGGGGCTGACCATCCATGCGCTGGACCGCGTGGACTTGCAGCGCTTCCAGCAGGCGCGCGAGGTCTCCCAGCGCAGCTTCGCGGTCTGGCGCGGCCTTGTGCTCGCCTCGCCGGAGCGGCGCGCCGCGCTGATCGCCGATATCGACCTGCCGCCCGGGCTCCGCATCGCCTATGAAGACGAGCCCGCGGCCAAGCCGCATTACCCGCCCCCGCCGCCGCCGATCCTGCGCCTGCTCCGCGTGGACGCCATGATGTCCGCCCCGCCGCGGCTGCGCCCGAGGGAGGTCGTCATCTCCGGCACCAACCGGCCGGGCGTGATGCTTGTGAGCCTGCGCTTCCCCGACACGGGCTGGCTGAACCTGCGCATCGAGATGCCGCCGCCGCGGCCGTGGCATTCCGAGACCTTCCTGGCGGCCTTCGTGCTGATGACGCTGGCCGCCGCGGCGCTGACGCTGTGGGGCGTGCGGCGCCTGACGCGCCCCGTCCGCGACCTCGCCGCCGCGGCCGAGCGGCTGGGCCGGGACGTCAACGCGCCTCCCCTGCCGGAGAACGGGCCTTCGGAGGTCGCGACGGCCGCCCATGCCTTCAACACCATGGCCGAGCGCATCCGCCGCTTCGTCGGCGACCGCACGCAGATGCTAGCGGCGATCGGGCATGACCTGAAGACGCCGATCACGCGGCTCAAGCTGCGGGCGGAGCTGCTCGACGACGACGAGCAGCGGCGGAAGATCCTCGCCGACCTCGAGGAGATGGAAGGGATGATCGGCGCCACCCTCGCCTTCGCGCGCGACGAGGCGGCGGCGGAGCCCTCGGTGCAGGTGGACCTGGCGGCGCTGTGCCGGACGGTGCTGGACGAGGCGGCGGATGCACGGCCGGAGCTGGCGGAGCTCATCGACTATGACGGGCCGGAGCACCTGGCGGTGCGCGCGCGGCCCGTGGCGATGAAGCGGGCGCTGGCGAACCTGGTCGGCAATGCGCTGGCCTATGGCGGCTCGGCGCATCTTCGGCTGATGCCGCAGCCACCGGGGCAGCTGCGGATCGAGGTCAACGACGACGGGCCGGGCGTGCCGCCGGGCGACCTGGAGACGGTGTTCCAGCCCTTCCGCCGGCTGGAGACGAGCCGCAACCGCGAGACCGGCGGGACAGGGCTTGGGCTTCCCATCGCGCGCAACATCCTGCGCGCGCATGGCGGTGACGTGGTGCTGCGGAACCGGCCTGAGGGCGGGCTGCAGGCGCTGGTGACGCTGCCGGCCTGACACTGCGCGCCGCGCAGGGCCATCCAATCCCTCACGTGCTTGTAGTCTCCCTCCCCCGCAGCTGCGGGGGAGGGTAGAAAGGGGGCTTCGGCTCGCGCCTACCTCACCCCTGCCCCGCCTTCGCGGCCATTTGCTTGATCTCGTCCATCGCCTCGGCGAAGCGGCGGTTCAGCAGCGCGAGCGCCTCGGCGTTCGACTTCTGGATGAGGTCGGCGATCTCCCTGATGTTCGTCACCGCCTTCTCGTAGCCGGACTTCAGGAGCTCCGCCTGACGCGCCGCGCGCTCCTGCGGGTTGTCGGTGCCGGTCATGCCGCGCATCGCCTCGGTCATCTCGGTCATCGCGCCCTGCACGATCTCCATGTGCCGGCGCGCCACGGCCTGCGCGCCTTCCAGCGCGACGCGGTTGGCCGCCGACAGCGCCTCGAGGTTGCGGCGCTGCGCCTGGGCGAGGCCTTCGAGGTCCGCCATGTGCGGCAGGCGGAACTCCGAGAACATCTTCATCATGTCCTCGGGCTTCATGGTGAAGCGGTCCGACATCGCGTAGCTCCTTCCTTCCCTGTCTGTCGCAACTCTAGTGGAAGCGGCGACGGGGCAGAAGAGCGACGGCGATCAGTCCGGCGTGCGGGCCCCTGCCGGGGCTTCGGGGGGCGGCGCCAGGTCGCCGTCCGCCAGGCCGAAGCTGCGCGCAGCCTGCTCGGCGCGCTCCAGCGCCCGATCGAGGGCTGCCATGGTCGGACCCAGCTCCTCGCTGTCGTCGCCCGACCAGACGTTCACGGCGCGGAGCCAGACCACGGTCAGCCCGGCAGCGCGCAGGCGTCCGCGGATGCCGCCGCTGTCGATCTCCGCGAGGTCGAGCATGCGCTCCATGCTGGCCTGGAAGAGCGGCGCCATGGCGCCGAACAGCACCCCGTCGGTCCAGAGCTCCCGCATGAAGCGCTTCATGCCGGGCCTGTAGGGTGCGAGCGCGTCCAGACCGCGCATCAGCACGTCGAAGAGCCGGTCGCGCGGCGTGCCGCCCTGCCCGGGCAAGGTTCCCTGCGCGACCTGGTCCATGACGGTGTCCGCGAAGACCCGCAGCAGCCCAAGGCGCGAGGGGAAGCGCCGCACCAGCTCCGAGGACGCGATGCCCGATTCCGCCGCCAGCCGACCGGGCGTCACGCCGCGCCAGCCATGCTCGGCGATGATCCGGAACAGGGCTTCGACCAGGGCGGCGTCGGAGGCGGGCGCGGTGTCCATGGCGGAATGGTGGGGTTGGCCTAGCTAGCCCGCAAGCTCGCGGGAGCGCGCGGTCGCCGCGGCGATCGCGCGGGATATCGTCTCGGGCCACGCGGTCTCGGCCATCATCACGGCGAGCGCGCGTTCCGTCGTGCCCTTGGGGCTCGTGACATTCCTGCGAAGCTGCGCCGCGTCCTCCTCGCTGGCGGCGAGCAGCGCGCCGGAGCCCGCGACGGTGGACCGCGCCATGCGCCGCGCGAGACCGGCGGGGATGCCCTGCTCGATCGCGGCCTTCTCCAGCAACTCGGCGAGGAGGAAGACATAGGCCGGCCCGCCGCCGGAGACGGCGGTGACGGGGTCGAGCAGGCCTTCGTCGTCCACCCAGTCCACCTCGCCGGTGGCGCCGAGCAGCGTGTCCGCGAGGCTGCGCTGCGCGTCGGATACGCCGGAGGCACCGAAGGCGACGGTGAATCCGCGGCGGACGGCGGCCGGGGTGTTGGGCATGGCGCGGACCACGGCGGCGTCCTGCCCGAGCAGGCCGCGCATGAAGGCGACGGTCTTGCCCGCCATGATGGAGACGAAGACCGCCTGGCCGGCGAAACGGGCATAGAGCGGAAGGCTGGCCGGCGCCTCCTGCGGCTTGATGGCGAGGATCACCGCGGCGGGGGCGAAGCCGGCGGGGATGGCGTCGGGCGACTTGACCAGCGTGGCGCCGGCCGGCGCCTCGGCCAGGAAGGGGTCGACGACGACCGCCTCGGACAGGCCGCGCTCCCGCCAGCCCGCGAGCATGGCGCCGCCCATCTTGCCGCAGCCGAGCAGGAGAAGTGGGGGAAGGGTGTCGGTCATGCCGTGCAGGCTCGCCGCGCCAGGCCTGAAGGGCAAGAGGACTGGTGCCATCGGCCGCCAGCACTCACCTTTGCCAGGCCAGTCCCGGAGGAGAGCGCGATGGCCGTCTTCGAGCTGGTGATCGCCATGCTGCTCGGCGGGGCGCTGCTGGCAGCCTGGTCCGGCCGCATCGGCGTCCCCTACCCCGCGCTCCTGTCGCTGGCCGGCGCCATCGCCGCCATCGTGCCCGGCACGCCCGAGGTGGTGATCGAGCCAGAGCTCGCGCTCGCCCTCTTCGTCGCGCCGACGCTGCTGGACGCTGCCTTCGACGCCTCGCCGCGCGACCTCCGGGACAACTGGCTGCCGGTCGGGCTGCTCGCGGTCGTCGTGGTCGGGCTGACCGTGGCCGTGGTGGCGGTGACGGTCAGGCTGATCGCGCCCGACCTGCCCTGGGCCGCGGCGATCGCGCTCGGCGCGGTGGTTGCGCCGCCGGATGCCTCGGCGGCGGCCGCCGTGCTTCGCCAGCTGCGCCTGCCGCACCGCCTGCTGGTGATCCTGGAGGAGGAGAGCCTGCTGAACGACGCCACGGCGCTGCTGATCTACCGCGTCGCGGTGGGCGCCGCGGCGGGTGGCGCCGCGTTCGGCTGGCATCTCCTGCCGGAGCTGCTGCTGACCGCGGGCGGCGGGGCCGTTCTGGGCTGGGCGCTGGCCCGCATCTGGCTGCTGTTCCCGATGCACCGGGCGGAGATCCCGATCGCCGTCCTGGTGCAGTTCATCGGCGCCTTCGCGGTCTGGATGCTGGCAGACCGGCTCGGCGTGTCGGCGATCATCACGATGGTGGTCTATGCCATGGTGATCGCGCGCCACGCCCCGGCGCGGTCCGACGCCCGGCACCGCATCGCCTCCTATGCCGTATGGGAAGTCGCGGTCTTCGTGCTGAACGTGCTGGCCTTCGTGCTGATCGGCCTGCAGCTCAAGGCGATCCTCGGCCGGCTTGACGGCGCGGTCGCGCCCTATGCCTGGACGGCGGGCGCCGTCCTGCTTGCGGTCATCCTGGTCCGCTTCGCCTGGGTGATGTCCTACAACGCCGTCCTGCGCTGGAAGATCGGCCGCTTCGGCCCGGGGCCTGGTCGCGTGCTGATGCGTCCGACGGTGCAGGGCGGGATCGTCGTTTCCTGGTGCGGGATGCGCGGCATCGTGACGCTTGCCACCGCGCTCGCGCTGCCCGAGGCCTTCCCCGGCCGCGACCTCATCGTCTTCTGTGCCTTTTGGGTCGTGCTCGGCACGCTGGTCGTCCAGGGTGCGACGCTGCGACCGCTGCTGCGCCGCCTTACCCTGCCCGAAGACCGTACCGTGGAGGAGGAAGTGCGTCTCGCGCGCGCCGAGACGGCCCGCGCCGCCCTCGGCCATATCGACGGCCACGCGTCGCGCGCGGCAGCGGGCGGCCTGCGTTCGGTCTATGCCCGGCGCGGCGGCGAGGTGGAGCCGGCCGGCGAGGCACTCGTGGAGATGCACCAAACGGCGGTTGCCATCCAGCGGCGGCGCCTGATGACGCTGCGCGCCGTCGGAGAGATCGGCGACGACGCCTTCCACGTGCTCGAGGAGGAGATCGACATCCTCGAGTTGAATGCCGATCCCCGCGTCCTCGGGGTGGATCCGTCCGGCGAGCGCGCCTGAGCGGCGGTCAGGCCTCGCCGACGCAGTCCAGCATCGCGGCCTGCAGCGCCTCGGCCGGCGACTTGCCGCCCCAGAGGACGAACTGGAAGGCCGGGAAGAAGCGTTCGCACTCCGTGATGGCGATGTCCACCATGTCCTCCAGGCTCTCGGCCGAGGCGCCCGGGGCGCCGCGCAGCAGCACGGAATGGCGGAACACCGGCATCCCGTCCTCGCTGTCGATGCCGAAATGGCCGATCCAGAGCTTCTCGTTGGCCAGCGCGAGCAATTCGAACAGCTTCTCCCGCTTCTCCGCCGGCACCTTCAGGTCGAAGGCGCAGGAGAAATGCATGGCGCTGATCTCATGCGACCAGGAGAAATACAGGCCGTAGTCGCACCACTTGCCCGGCGCCTCGGCCGCCATCTCGGAGTCCGAGCGGCGGTCGAACGCCCATTCGTTGGAGGTGACGATCTGTTCGAGGATGTCGAGCGGATTGGCGGAGCGCTCGTGAGTTTCGTGGCCGAGATACGCGGACATGCGGCACCTCCATCGCCAGGACCAGGGCCGGCGCCCGGCCCCCCGCCGGCGCTGGGCCCCTCCCGGTCGTAACGACCGGGACCCCCACGTGGCCATCGAGGTATTGGGGCTCAACACCCCGAATCGCCACTATTTGTAGGTTACGCAGCCGGGAAAGATGACCGCAAGCGTCAGTTTTTCCGGCGGCTCAAGCGGTTGTGGATGAATCTTCACGGAGCGTCGCCGGAATCCGCGCCATCCGGCCCACTGCTGTCCAGCGCCGCCAGCCGCGCTTCGAGCGCCGAGACGCGATCCGCCAGGGCCTCGGCCTGCTCCCGCGCGCGCCGGGCGACTTCCAGGGCGGCGTCCAGCTCTTCCCGCCGGACCAGTTCCAGGCGCTGCACCACGGCCTCGACCTGGGCCTTGGCCATGGCCTCGCCCTCCGCCCGCATCGCGGCCATCACGGAGAAGGCGCCGCCCGCCATCCCCGCGAGGTCGTCGAACAGGCCCTTGCCGCGCTTCCCGTCGCCCTCGCCCGTCGCCATCGAGACCTCCTTGCCGCCGCGGCGCCAAGCTTGTCGCGCCGCTGAAGCGCGGCCTATACCCCGCCGCCGGCGGAAATGCAGCCGGAGCAAGGGGATCAAGATCCGCCGATGTACCTCGTGACCGGCGGCGCCGGCTTCATCGGATCGAACCTCGTCGCGGCCCTGGCCGCCCGCGGCGAGGAAGTGATGGTCGTGGACCGCCTGCGGGAGGGCACGCCAGGCCGCGAGAAATGGCGGAACCTGGCGAAGCACGGCATCGCCGGGATCCTGCCGCCCGAGGAGATCGAGGATTTCTGGGCGGAGAGCGCCGGCGAAATCGAGGCCGTGCTGCACATGGGCGCGATCAGCGCGACCACCGCGACCGACGGCGACCTGGTCGCGGCGACCAACATCACCCTCCCCCTCTGGCTCTGGGCGGCCTGCGCCGAGGCCGGGGTGCCGCTGATCTACGCCTCCTCCGCCGCGACCTATGGGGATGGCAGCCTCGGCTTCGAGGACGATGCGCGGCCCGAGGCGCTGGCCGCGCTGCGCCCGCTGAACCTCTATGGATGGTCCAAGCTCGCCTTCGACCGGCGCGTCGCCGACATGCTGGAACGCGGCGTGCCCTCGCCGCCGCAATGGGCGGGCTTGCGCTTCTTCAACGTCTACGGGCCGAACGAGTACCACAAGGGCCGCATGGCCTCGGTCGTGTTCCACAAGTTCCACGAGGTCGCGGGCGGCGCGCCGGCGCGGCTTTTCCGGTCGGACCGCGCGGGCATCGCGGATGGCGAGCAGAAGCGCGACTTCGTGCATGTGGACGACTGCGTGAACGTCATGCTGTGGCTGCTCGACAACCCCGGCGCCAGCGGGCTGTTCAATGTGGGCTCCGGCCAGGCCAGGACGTTCCTCGACCTCGTGCGCGCAATGTTCGCCGCAATTGGCCAGGAGGACCGGATCGAGTTCGTGGACATGCCGCCCGACCTGCGCGGCAAGTACCAGTACTTCACCGAAGCCCCGCTGACCCGCCTGCGGGAAGCCGGCTACGACGCGCCGATGACGACGCTCGAGGACGGCGTCGGCCGCTATGTCAGCGGCTTCCTCATGCAGCCCGACCCGCATCGCTGATGCTGCCTGTCATCGCCTTCCCCGCCATCGACCCCGTCGCGGTCGAGCTCGGTCCCTTCGTCGTCCGATGGTATGCGCTGGCCTATATCGGCGGCATCCTGCTGGGCTGGCTCTGGGCGAAGCGCCTGATCGCGCTCCCGCCGCGTGTCGCGACGAACGAGCAGCTCGCCGACGCCGTCACCTGGGTCACGCTCGGCGTCATCCTGGGAGGGCGGCTCGGCTACGTGCTGGCCTATCGGCCCGGCTACTACGTCACGGCGCCGTGGGAAGCACTCTATGTCTGGCAGGGCGGCATGTCCTTCCATGGCGGCATGATCGGCGTGATCGTCGCGCTCTGGTGGTTCTGCACGCGGGAGAGGCTCGACAAGCTCGCCTTCGGCGACCGCGTCGCCTGCGTGGTGCCGATCGGGCTCTTCCTCGGCCGCATCGCCAACTTCATCAATGGCGAGCTCTGGGGCCGGGTGACCGACGTGGAATGGGCGATGGTCTTCCCGACCGGCGGGCCGGAGCCGCGGCATCCCAGCCAGCTCTACCAGGCCTTCCTCGAGGGGATCTGCCTGCTGGTGGTCCTCAACGTCATGGTGCGCCGGCCCGACCTGCGCGAGCGCCGCGGGCTGCTGACCGGCGTCTTCCTCGCGGGCTATGGCGCGGCGCGCATCGTCGGCGAGTTCTTCCGGCAGCCCGACGCGCATCTCGGCTTCCTCTTCGCCGGCGCGACGATGGGACAGCTGCTGTCGCTGCCGATGGTGATCGTGGGCGTGGTGCTGATCGCGCGCGCGAAGCGCGAGCCGGTCGCCGTCTAGTGGCGGAGCGGCTGGACCGCTTCATGCAGCGCGCGGTCAGCGAGTACTACGCGCGCCGTGCGACGCCTTTCGGGCGCGCCGGCGACTTCACGACGGCGCCCGAGATATCGCAGGCCTTCGGCGAGGTCCTCGGGGCCTGGTGCGCCGTCTGCTGGGAGAAGCTGGGCCGCCCCGATCCTGTGCTGCTGGTGGAATGCGGGCCAGGCCGCGGGACGCTGATGGCGGACGCGCTGCGCGCGGTCGCGCAGGCCGCGCCCGCCTTCCGCTCCGCGCTGCGGGTGCACCTGGTCGAGACCTCCCCGACGCTGCGCGAGACGCAGCGCCGCATGGTCGGCGACGCCATCTGGCACGACGACATCGCGACGCTGCCCGAAGGCCCGGTCCTGCTGCTCGCCAACGAGTTCCTCGACGCGCTGCCGATCCGCCAGTTCGTGCGCCGCGGCCATGCTTGGATGGAGCGGCATGTGCGGGATGGCGGGCTCGTGGAACTGCCGGCGCAGGACGCTCCCGCGCTACCGGACGAGGCGCCCGAAGGCGCGGTGAAGGAAGTCTGCGAGCCCGCGCTCGCCTTCGCGCGCCTGCTGGCGGCGCGGCTCGCCGCGCAGCGCGGCGCGGCGCTGCTGGTGGATTACGGCTACGGCCCCGACGCACCCGCGTTCGGCGAGACGCTGCAGGCCATGCGCGCGCACGAGACCGGCCTCGACCCGCTGGCCGAGCCCGGCACGCGCGACCTGACCGCGCATGTGGACTTCGCCGCGCTCGCCGCCGCGGCAAGCGAGGCGGGCGCGGTCACCTTCGGCCCCCTGCCCCAGGGGCTACTGCTGCAGCGCCTGGGCCTGGTGACGCGCGCCGCGATGCTCGCGCAGGCAAGCCCGCGGCTGGCCGGCGAGATCCTCTCGGGGGCGGAACGCCTGGTCGCCTCGGAACGCATGGGAAGGCTGTTCAAGGCGCTCGCGGTCTGCGATTCCACCCTGGGCGCGCCGCCCGGATTCGAGGACCCATGACGCCGTTCCTCACGGCCTCCCTGCCCGCCCCGCACGGCTTCTTCACCCGCCGCGGCGGCGTGTCGGCCGGGCGCTTTGCGAGCCTGAACTGCTCGCTCTCGGGTCGCGACGACCCCGACGCCGTGCGGGAGAACCGTGCCCGCGCCGCCCAGGCGCTGGACCTGCAGCCCGCCGCGCTGGTCGGCCTGACCCAGGTGCATGGAATCGAGGTCGCGACGGTCACCGATCCCTGGCCCGAGGATGCGCGCCCCAAGGCGGATGCGATGGTCACGGACCGGCCGGGCCTGCTGCTTGGCATCGTCACGGGGGATTGCGCGCCGGTGATTTTCGCCGACGAGCGCGCCGGCGTGGTCGGCGCCGCCCATGCGGGCTGGCGCGGCGCGGTGGCCGGCGTGCTGGAGGAGACGATCGCCGCGATGGAGCGCCTCGGCGCCGCCCGCGCGCGCATCGCCGCCGCGGTCGGCCCCTGCATTGGCCAGGCGAGCTACGAGGTCGGCCCCGATCTGCGCGACGCCGTGCTGGCGCATGACGCCGCCCATGCGCGCTTCTTCGCCCCCGGCCGGCGCGAGGATCGCTGGCAATTCGACCTGCCGGGCTATTGCCTGGCACGGCTGTCGGCCGCCGGCGTCACGGCATCCTGGATCGGCCGCGACACGCTGGCCGAGGAGGACGCGTTCTTCAGCCATCGGCGATCGACGCTCGCGGGCGGCGGGCCGATCGGCCACCAGCTTTCCGCCATTGCGCTGCCGGCCTGAGCCATGCCCTACCTCATCATGTTCTTCGCGATGGTGCTGCTGACGATGCTGGTCTCCTGTGCGTTTCTCTAGATCTTCCTCATGCGCCGGCGCGAAAGCCCTCTCCCCCGGTCCCGGGGGTGAGGGTTGGGTGAGGGGGACGCGCCCGGTGACGAACGCGTTCCCGACGCTGCACGCCCCCCTCACCCACCCCTCTCCCCCCTTGGGGGGGAGCGGGCTTGCCCCCCGGGCCACGCGACGCACCGCG